>NZ_JBAMDI010000178.1:0-18169 GCF_036961695.1 Pseudomonas sp. CGJS7
GTCCGCGCGGGCCTTTGGCGTACGCAGGCGCGATCAGACGCGCTTGAACACCAGCGTGCCGTTGGTGCCGCCGAAGCCGAAGCCGTTGGAGACGGCGACGTCGATCTTGGCCTCGCGCGCGGTGTTGGGCACGTAGTCCAGATCGCAGCCCTCGCCCGGCTCTTCCAGGTTGATGGTCGGCGGGATGATGCCGTGATGCAGCGCCAGCACCGAGAAGATCGCCTCGGCGCCGCCGGCCGCGCCGAGCAGGTGCCCGGTCATCGACTTGGTCGAGCTGACCATGGTCTTGTAGGCATGGTCGCCCAGCGCGCGCTTGATCGCCAAGGTCTCGGCCAGATCGCCCAGCGGCGTGGAGGTGCCGTGCGCGTTGAGGTACTGGACCTGATCGGCGTTGATGCCGGCATCGGCGAACGCCGCGGCCATGCAGCGCGCCGGACCTTCGCCGTTTTCGCTCGGCGCGGTCATGTGGAACGCGTCGGAGCTGGCGCCGAAGCCGGCCAGCTCGCAATAGATCCGCGCGCCGCGCGCCTTGGCGCGTTCGTACTCTTCCAGGATCAGGATGCCGGCGCCGTCGCCGAGCACGAAGCCGTCGCGGCCCTTGTCCCACGGACGCGAGGCGGTGGTCGGATCGTCGTTGCGGGTCGACATCGCCTTCATCGAGCAGAAACCGCCGACCGAGGTCGGCGAGGAGCCGCGCTCGGCGCCGCCGGCGACCATGACGTCGGCATCGCCGTACTGGATCATGCGCATCGCCACGCCGATGGAGTGGTTGGAGGTGGCGCAGGCCGAGACCGCGGAGAAGTTCGGGCCCTTGGCGCCGGTGATCAGCGAAATCTGCCCCGGCAGCATGTTGATGATGGTGCTGGGCACATAGAACGGCGAGATCTTGCGCGGGCCGCCCTCGTGGAACTTGATGGTCTGCTCTTCGATGCCGAGCAGGCCGCCGATGCCCGAGCCGACCAGCGCGCCGATGCGCTCGGCGTTGGAATCGTCGACCGTGATGCCGGCGTCCTGCAGCGCCATCAACGTGGCGGCGACGCCGTAATGGATGAATTCGTCCATCTTCTTGGCGTCCTTCGAATTCACCCCATAGCGGGTGATGTCGAAGTCGCGCACTTCGCCGGCGATGCGGGTGGTGAACGCGGCGGGATCGAAATGGGTGATCGGGCCGATGCCCGAACGGCCGTTGACGATGCCGTCCCAACTGCTGACGACGTCGTTGCCCAGCGGAGAGATCAGACCGAGGCCGGTAACGACCACACGGCGGTTGAAGGAACGGTTGGACATGCGGCCTTACCTCTGTTGTATCCGTCTGCGTACGCTACGCCGGCGTACTGACCGGCCTTAAAAGCACGGGGCCGCAATGCGGCCCCGAGTTGTCACTTGTATGCGGTAACCGCACGAACGCCACGCGCGTTTGAATCACGCGCGGCATCCGTCAGGCGCCTTACGACTTGACGTGCGCCTTGACGTAGTCGATCGCCTGCTGCACCGAGGTGATCTTCTCGGCTTCTTCGTCCGGGATTTCGCACTCGAATTCTTCTTCGAGGGCCATCACCAGCTCGACCGTGTCGAGCGAATCCGCGCCGAGGTCGTCGACGAACGAAGCGTTGTTGGTGACTTCCTCTTCCTTGACGCCCAGTTGTTCGACCACGATCTTCTTGACGCGTTCTTCGATGCTGCTCATGGATGCTGCTCCTCCCGTGAGGGGTTTTTCGATGGAATAGTCTAATGGAATCGAGGGGTTTCGCGAGGCCGGCCCCCGGCCTTTACAAAACCCCTTTGGGTTCAATCGCTTACTAGCCTACGCCAAGGCTTTAGGGCATGTACATGCCGCCGTTGACGTGCAGCGTTTCGCCGGTGATGTAGGCCGCCCCGGGGCTGGCCAGGAACGCCACCGCGCGAGCGATGTCGGCCGGTTCGCCGAAGCGACCCAGCGCGATCTGTTCGAACATGGCCTTCTTCGCGTCCTCGGGCAGGTCGCGGGTCATGTCGGTGTCGATGAAGCCGGGCGCGACCACGTTCACGGTGACGCCGCGGCTGCCGATCTCGCGCGCCAGCGATTTGCTGAAGGCGATCACGCCGGCCTTGGCCGCGGCGTAGTTGGCCTGGCCAGGGTTGCCGGTCACGCCGACCACCGAGGCGATATTGACGATGCGGCCCTTGCGCGCCTTCATCATCGAACGCATCACCGCCTTGCTGGTGCGGTACACGCTGCTCAGGTTGGTGTCGAGAATGGCTTGCCAGTCCTCGTCCTTCATCCGCATCAGCAGGTTGTCGCGGGTGATGCCGGCGTTGTTGACCAGGATCGAGATCGCGCCGATGTCCTTGGTCACGCCGTCGATAAGCGCCTCGATCGAGGCCGCGTCGGCAACGTCGACCACCCGGCCGTGGCCGCCGTGCGCGGCCAGGCGCGCGGCGATGGCCTGGGCGCCGGACTCGCTGGTGGCGGTGCCGATCACGGTCGCGCCCTGCGCGGCCAGCTCGTCGGCGATGGCCGCGCCGATGCCGCGGCTGGCGCCGGTGACCAGCGCGATTTCGCCCGAAAGCGGGGTGCTGCTCATGCTTGTTTCACTCCGTATGGCTGGCTCGTGGCGACCTCGCCGGCCGGCGACGGCGGACGCGTTCTGCGCCCTGCCCGTCCCGCCCCCGCGCACGCCACGATTCGGCGCGGATCAGCCTACAGGCTGGGGCCGATGTTGAGTAGCGCAAGGGATCGCGGGCGATGCGAGGTCCGGATCTGTGGGGGCGATCAGCGCCAATCCGCCAAGGCGGTCTCGAACTCCGCCGGCGTGCCGATCGCGCGGCCGTCGATGGCCTTGTCGATGCGCTTGACCAGGCCGGCAAGCACCTTGCCGGGACCGCATTCGGCGATGCGCTGGGTGCCGCGCGCGGCCAGGGCCTGCACGCAACCGGTCCAACGCACCGGCAGATAGAGTTGCCGCACCAGCGCGTCGCGGATCGCGGCGACGTCGTCGTGGCTTTCGGCGTCGACGTTCTGGATCACCGGCAGGGTCGGCGCGCGCCAGTCCAGGCCGGCCATCGCTTCGGCCAGGCGGTTGGCGGCTTCGCGCATCAGCGGGGTGTGCGAGGGCACGCTCACCGCCAGCTTGACCGCCTTGCGCACGCCGGCTTCGGCCAGCCGGGTGAGGGCCTTGTCGACCGCGCCGGCATGGCCGCCGATCACGATCTGCCCCGGCGAGTTGTAATTGGCCGGCACCACCACCTCGGCGCCCGACACGGCCTGGCAGATTTCCTCGACCAGCGCGTCCTCGGCGCCGAGCACCGCGGCCATCGCGCCGACTCCGGCCGGCGCGGCGTCCTGCATCAACTGCCCGCGCAGGCGCACCAGGTGCGCGCCGTCGCGCAGGGTCAGCGCGCCGGCCGCGACCAGCGCGGTGTATTCGCCCAGGCTGTGGCCGGCCAATTGCGCCGGCTGCGCGCCGCCCTGGGCCTGCCACAGACGCCACACCGCCACGCCGGCCGCCAACAACGCCGGCTGGGTGTATTCGGTGCGGTTGAGCATTTCTTCCGGACCGCCCTGGCTCAGCGCCCACAGGTCCGCGCCGGCGCCGTCGCTGGCTTCGCTGAAGGTCTCGCGGATCTGTGGGTGCAGTTCCGACAACTCGGCGAGCATGCCCAGCGATTGCGAGCCTTGGCCCGGAAAGACGAAAGAAAGTCGCTGATCGCTCACGCGTGCTGCCGAATCGATATGGAGCGCGAATGATACGGGCGAAAAGTGGCCAGCGTCTGTACTCGGCGGTACGGCGTCACGCCGCGTCGCAAAGTGACGCGAGCGGCTGTGCGCGATCGGTGGTTTCGAGCGCGCCGGCACGTCCAGGCGTTGCCCGGCCCGCTGCCTGTAGGAGCTGCGCGAGCTGCGACCGCGACATCGCGCCTGCGACGCAAGCGAGGTTTCGCGGTCGCAGCTTGCGCAGCTCCTACAGGGGGCAATGCGGCATCGCGGCGACCTTGCAGCCAGGCTCAGTCGATCAACTCGGCCATTTGCTTGACCGAATCGAGCTCGCGATCAGGCGCGAAATCCACGCCCAAGCCGATCAACACCGCCACCAGCGCCCACACCCACGCCGCGCGCCGCAGCGCCTGCACCGCGCCGCCCAAACCGCGCGCGCGGCGGCCGAACCAACCGGCGACCGATTCGACGAAACCGAGCCGATCAGCGGCGTCGCCCAGGCCGCGACGCACTTCCTCGGCCTCGCCGCGCAGCGACTCGGCGATGATCGCGCTGAGTTCGCGATCGGGATCGCGGAAATAACGCGAAGTGCCGGCGGCGAAGATCAGCCAATCGCGGATCTGCGCCTGCTGCACGCTCATGACTTCGCCGGGATCTTCTTCGAAATCGATGAAACCGATCCGGCCGTGTTCGTCGATGGTCAGATTTCGCGCCAGCGGTTGACCGATGTAACCGCCGCGCGCGTGCGCATCGGCCAGCGTGCGCGCGGCGCGATGGACCAATGCATAGGCCTGATCGGGACTGGAACGGCGCAGCCGCGCCGACAAGGTTTCGCCGATATCGCTGAGCAACAGGTAGGTGTCGCCTTCGCCGAGAATGCTCGGCACGCGCACCTCGCACGCGGCCAGTTCGAGCAGGCGGCGCTGCTCGGTTTCGCGCGCGCCCGCGCCGACCCGATGCGGCGGCGGCCGCAACGCGGGCACGCCGAGCCGGCGCGCAGTCAGTTCCAGCGCGCGCAAACGAAGACGGCGGCTGCCGCCGCCGTAGGATTTAAGCCAGGCCGTGCGGCCTTGCATCGACAATCGGGTGACCATGACGCGAGTCCTGTGCGTGACGGTCGCCGCGTGCCAGCACGCGCGTGGGCGTCCTGGCCAGGGGCTTGCTCCGTCGCAGGAGCGGGCGCCCCTGTTGCCGCATTAGTAACGCAGCAGCGCCGAACCCCAGGTGAAACCGCCGCCAAAGGCCTCAAGCAGCAAAAGCTGGCCGCGCTGGACCTTGCCCGAACGCACCGCTTCGTCCAGCGCCAGCGGCACCGAACCGGAAGAGGTGTTGCCGTGACGGTCGACGGTGACGATCACCCGCTCCATCGGCATGTCCAGGCGCTTGGCCGTGGCTTCGATGATGCGCAGGTTGGCTTGATGCGGGATCAGCCAATCGATCTCGTGGCGATCCAGGCCGTTGGCTTCCAGGGTCTCTTCGACCACCGAATCCAGCGCCTTGACCGCGTGCTTGAACACTTCGTTGCCGGTCATCAGCACTTTGACGCCGGCGTTGTGTTCTTCCGGCTTGAAACCGACCGACACGCCGACCGGGTTCCACAGCAGTTCCTTCTTGCCGCCGTCGGCGTGCAGATGGGTGCTGAGGATGCCGGTTTCGCTGTCGGCCTTGAGCACCACCGCGCCGGCGCCGTCGCCGAACAGCACGCAGGTGGCGCGGTCGCTCCAGTCCAGCATCCGGGTCAGGGTTTCCGAGCCGACCACCAGCACGGTCTTGGCCGCGCCGGAACGGACGAACTTGTCGGCCACGGTCAGGGCGTAGACGAAGCCCGAGCAGGCGGCGTTGACGTCGAAGGCCGGGCAGCCGTTGGCGCCCAGGCGGTGCTGCAGCAGGCAGGCGCTGGACGGGAAAATCAGGTCCGGGGTGGTGGTGCCGAACACGATCAGATCGATCTCGGCCGGATCCACGCCGGCGGCTTCGAGCGCGCGCAGCGAAGCGTGGTAGGCCAGATCGACCGTGGTCTCGCCTTCCGCGGCGACGTGGCGCTCGCGAATGCCGGTACGGCTGACGATCCACTCGTCGCTGGTCTCGACGAATTCGGCGAGGTCGGCGTTGGTCAACACCTTTTCCGGCAGATAGCTGCCGGTGCCCGCGATACGGGCGTAAATCCGATCTGTCATCACCACTCCGCGGAGTTGCCGTGTGGCGACTGTCGCGGCGGGAATCGGCCGAGCCGACGCCGCTGCGATGAGCCACCGGAAAACAGGACCGCCAGCAAACGCTGGCGGTAGTACGAAGCCGCGGCGGCCGCAGGTCTGTTGTCATGCGGACGCGTCTGCCTGCTCGATCGTCAGCAGGGACGGTCCGATCGGTGCCGGCGCGATGTTCTCGGACATCGTTGCCGGCCCAGATCGGCGGCGACGCGCGCTACTCCCAGCGCGCGGCGCGGCGTGTCGGAAGAGGCTTACTCTTCGTCGGCAACGCTGGACTTGGTGTCGATGACCTTCTTGCCACGGTAGTAACCGTCGGCGGTCACGTGGTGGCGGATGTGGGTCTCGCCGGTGGTCGGGTCGGTGGCCAGCTGCTTGCTGGTCAGCGCGTCGTGGGCGCGGCGCTGGCCGCGGCGGGACGGGGAAACGCGGGACTTCTGGACAGCCATGGTCTTGCTCCGGAAAAGCGGTGGAAACCTGAGGTGGATAGCGTAAGCCCGATTAGCAGGAGCTTGCTGACTCGCCTGCAGGTCGGAGTGGAACGATTTGAAACGAAACTTGCGTCAGTTGTTTTTTTTCAGCGAGGCCAACGCCGCGAACGGGTTGACGCTGTCCTGCTCGGCCTGCGGCGCCGGCCAGTCGGCCTGGACGGCTTCGCTGCCCGGCGACATCGGCACCACCGGCACGGCCAGGATCAGCTCGTCCTCGACCAGCTCCGAAGCCCGCAGCATGCCGTCTTCGGGCATCAGCAGCGGCTCGTAGCCCGGCGGCAGCGCGGCTTCGTCGGCCTCCTCGCGGATCAGCCCCAGTCGCTGGAGAATCTGAACCGGGAACAGGAACCGCTCCAGCGTGCGCTGGCACAGCAACGGCAATTCGGTGTCGATCTTCAGCTCGACGTAGGGCACCTGCAGTTCATCGCTGTCGAAATCCAGCGAATACTCAACGAAGCCCTGCGTATCGAGCAGTACGCCTTGCAACCGGGTCAGCGCCGACAACGGCAGACGGCCTTCCACGCCGCGCCGTGAAGCCACCAGGCGCCAGGCATCCAGAAGATCGGGCACCCGCCCAGGTGGCACATCGGCTGACATAAGCCGCGGAATGTTAGAGACCGACCGGGGCGCTGTCAAACCGTAAGCCCCCGACCGGGCAGGGATTTGCCGCCGGCCGGGGCGGACGTGCAGACTTCCGGCCATTGTCCCCGCGTCGAGTCCCGGCTTGATCAACCTCCTGTTCATGATTCTGGCGGTGCTGGCGGCCGCGGCGGTGGGCCTGGCCCTGTACCGCCCGCTGCGGCGTCAACGCGCGGTGCGCGAGGTCCTGGACGCCGCCGATGCGCTGGAAGCGCGGCTGCGCGCGGCCCGGGCCGAGATCGAAGCGGTCGCCGGCGACGAGGGCCGCGACCCGGTCGGCGAGGCGATGCGCGAGATGCTGCGCCAGCGCCTGTGGCTGCGCGACCACGGCCGCCAGGCCAGCCTGTCGCAATTGGCCGAGGTGCGCGCCTCGATCGACGATGCGCGCGGCCGGATCGAGCAGCAGCTGAACAAGATCGAGCAGGCGCGCGCGCCGCTGGCCTGAACCGGGCCGGCCGCGAGCCGGCGCTCCGCCGCCCCAACCTGAACCGCCGGCCGCCCGCACCGACCGGCTGCGCCCTTCCCCGCCTTCGAGCCCCGCCATGTCCGCCCCGCTTCTGCTCGCCTCCACTTCGGTCTATCGGCGCGAACTACTGACCCGGCTCGGCCTGCCCTTCGATACCGCGCGCCCGGACACCGACGAAACCCCGCAGCCCGGCGAGGTGCCGCTGGCCCTGGCCGCCCGTCTGGCCGTGGCCAAGGCCGAGGCGGTGGCCGCGCTGCATCCGCAGGCCTGGGTGATCGGTTCGGACCAGGTCGCCGAATTCGACGGCCGGCCGATCGGCAAGCCCGGCGGCCGCGACGGCGCGCTGGCGCAACTGGCGGCGATGTCGGGGCGCGAAGTGCGGTTCCTGACCGGCTTGTGCGTCACCCGCCACGGCCGGCCGCCACTGACTGCGCTGGACACCACTGTGGTTCGGTTTCGCGCGTTGAGCGCGGCGGAAATCGCGCGTTACGTCGATGCCGAGCAGCCTTACGACTGCGCCGGCAGTTTCAAGTCCGAAGGCTTAGGGATCGCGTTGTTCGAGGCGATCGAATCGCGCGATCCGACTGCGTTGATCGGGTTGCCGTTGATTGCGACGGCTCGGCTGTTGCGTGAAGCGGGTTATGCGCTGCCGTGAGTGCCGGCGCGATAGCGATTGACAGTCGCCGGCAAGCAGCCTGACTCCGGGGCGGAGAAGAGCAAAATCAAAATGGATTCCGGCTTTCGCCGGAATGACGGCCGGATGGATTCCGGCTTTCGCCGGGATGACGGTCGGATGGTTCCGGCTTTTGCCGGGATGACGGTCGGATGGTTCCGGCTTTTGCCGGAATGACGGCCGGGTGACTCCGGCTTTCGCTGGAATGACGGTCGGATGGATTCGGGCTTGCGCCGGAATGACGGTGGGTAAGTTGCGCGGTTTTGTTGGCGGGCCCTACTAGCGCCGCCGCACTTCGATCGGCTGCTCGGCCCAGTCCTCGATGCTGCCGTCGCGACCGTGCAGGCGCAGGCCCAGCCAATGGCGTCCGGGCGCTTCGGCATCGAGCGAGACCTGGGCGCGGAATCCGACCTTGGGATGTTGCGGATCGTTGGAACGCTGGCCGTCGGCGAGCTTCCAGTAATCGCGCACGCCCGGCAGCTCGGCGCCGTATTCGGCCTGCGCCACCACCCGCCCGTCGAGCATCACCTCCACCCGCTGCAAACCCACGCCGTCCTTGAACGCCCAGCCGGCGACTTCGAAGCTGCGCCCGACCTTGTGCCCCGCCGCCGGCGTATCGATCCACGCCATCGACGGCGTGGTGCAGGCGCCGGTGCGCGGCGCGCCGTCGAAGGCGAACAAGGCGAAACGCTGACGCCCGTGATCGATGTTGACGAACTGCGCCGGCGGCAACGGCCCGACCATCGCGCACAAGTCGTGATAGCGCTGCAACAGGTTCTTGTATTCGACCTCGGTCGCGCCGACCACCAACAGCACCGGCCCATCGCCCCAATCGGCGCGGCCGGCACGCTGCAAACCCCACAGCCGCAACTGCGGCGCGCGGCCGTGTTTGTGGTTGATCGGATGGTCCAGCACCGCGATGCGCGGATCGTCGAGGGCGAAACCGAGTTCGGCGCCGACCTTGAAGTTGTCGGCGACGATGCGCGTGCCCGCCGGCATCGCCTGCTGGCGCGCGCGCACCGCGCGGGTCAGCTCATCCCAGCCGGCGAAGTTGGACGGATACCATTTCTCGCCGGCGCTGCGCGCGCGCAGGTCCGGAATCGATACGGCGACGTAGTAACCCAACATCGCCAACACCGCCACGCCGGCCAAGCCCGCGGTCAAACCGCGCAACCATTCCGGCCAACGCGACAACACCATCGGCAACAACGGCAGCAACGCCAGCAGGCCCGGCAGCGGCCAGTGGAAACTGACCCGCTCGGTGTCGGCGAAGAAGCCGAGTACGAAGAAACCCAGCACCACCAGGCCGCCGAGCAAGGCGAAGTAACGCGTCACCGCCGATTCATCGCGCGCGCCGCGCCAGCCGGCCAGCATCAACGCGGCGAACAACAGCGGCGTCGCCAGCAAGGCCTGGATCGCGACGAACCACAACCCGTCCAGATGGAACGACCACGGGTGGCGGTCGACCAACTGAAAACGCAGCCCCGCGTCGGCGTTGTCCAGGTTCCACGCCACCAACGGCGCCCAGGCCGAGGCGCCGATCGCCAGCGCAGTCAGCACCCGCGCATCGCGCAGCGCGCGCCGCCCCTGCGGCAGCAGCATCAACACCACGAAGCCCACGCCGATCACCGCGATGAAGCGGTAGTGGCTCAACGCGCCCAGCGCCAAACCCGCGGCGAGTTCGACCGCGCTGCCCGCATCGACCTGGCGCAGCAGGCGCGCGCCGGCGTCCATGCACAACAAGGTGGCCAGCGCCATCATCGGATCGGGCAAGGCCAGCACGCCTAGCGTGCCGGACAACGGCAGCAGCAAGCCGTAGCAGCCGGCGATCCAGCCGTTGCGCTCGCCGTATTCGCGCGCGGTGATGCGCGCCAGCAGCCACGGCACCAGGGCGGCGATCAACAAAAACGGTGCGCGCAAGGCCAGCGTATTGGTTCCGCCCAACTCCACCGCCAGCCGCGCCAGCCACGCGGTCAGTCCGGGCAAGTCCGAGTACGCGGCGGCCGGGTGACGGCCTTCCTGCCAATAGAACGCTTCATCGACGAACAACGGCAACTTGGCGGCGACGGCGAGCTTGAGCAGCAGCACCAGCGTCCACAGCGCCCAGAACAGATTGCGCATCGCGCTGGCTTCTTGCTTGTCCCGCATCGGCACCCGACCTCGCTACACTCTGGATGGATTTCGACCCGCCGCGGCGGCATCGGTTCGCGCGGTTCCGCGCCACCGCCTGCGCCGCCACGGGGCGATACGCGCACGGGGACGCAGCCACGGCCGCGGTTTGTTGACGCGCATCCCAGAAGCCGGGTGTGGTACCGGTTTCGGGCTGCCTCGGCGGCGGACCGCACGCGATCATGCGGCGATCCGCGCTGCCACTTCCGCGGCCGCAGGGCCGACCTTACAGACTCAGGATCCACGCACGATGACGGCAGGCCCGATGAGCGCAGGCAAGACCCCCGCAAGCAACGCCAGCATCCTAACCGATGGCCTGCGCACGGCCCTGGAACAAGCGCAGGCGCAGGTCAACAATCTGGTCTTGGGCAAAGCGCAGGCGGTGCGGCTGGCCTTCGTCGCGCTGCTCTCCGACGGCCACCTGCTGATCGAGGATCTGCCCGGACTGGGCAAGACCACCCTGGCGCACGCGCTGGCCGCCACCTTGGGCCTGGAGTTCCAGCGCGTGCAGTTCACCTCCGACCTGCTGCCGGCCGATGTGGTCGGGGTGTCGGTGTTCGATCCGACCTCGCGCCAGTTCCAGTTCCACCCCGGCCCGGTGTTCACCCAGGTGCTGCTGGCCGACGAAATCAACCGCGCGCCGCCGCGCACCCAGAGCGCGCTGCTGGAAGCGATGGCCGAGCACCAAGTCACCGTCGACGGCCGCACCCATCCGCTGCCCGATCCGTTCTTCGTCATCGCCACCCAGAATCCGGTCGATCTGTCGGGCACGTATCCGCTGCCGGACTCGCAACTCGACCGGTTCTTGCTGCGCCTGCAATTGGGCTATCCCGACGAAGCCGCCGAACGCGATCTGCTGGCCGGCGCCGACCGCCGCGATCTGATCGCCCAGACCAAGCCGCTGCTGAGCAGCGAGGACGTGCTGGCGATTCGCCGCGCGGTCGATGCGGTCTATGCCGGCGAAGCCTTGATCGCTTACGTGCAGGCGCTGCTGGCGCGCAGCCGCAAACATCCGGGCGTGCGCGTGGGCCTGTCGCCGCGCGCCGGCCTAGCGCTGTTGCGCGCCGCGCGCGCCTACGCGCTGCTGCTCGGCCGCGCGCATGTGGTGCCCGAAGACGTGCAGGCGCTGTTCGCCGCGGTCGCCTCGCACCGCCTGGTCGCCGAAGCCGATGCGGTGGCCGACATCGCCAAATCCATCTTGTACGCGGTGGCGGTGGATTGAGCGCGGCGATGGCGGCCCGGCAAGACAGCGATTCCGAGCACGCGTCGGCGTTGTCGCGGCTGCGTGGACGCTATGTGCGGGCGATGCGCGCGCGCATGCTCGCGCTGACCCGGCCGCGCCGGCCCGAGCCGTTGCCGGCGCGGTTCGACCGCCGCCGCATCTACGTGCTGCCGACCGCGTTCGGCGCGTTCTACGGCGGACTGCTCGCGGCGATGCTGCTGGGCGCACTGAACTACAACAACAACCCCGCCTTCCTGCTGGCCTTGCTGTTGGCCGGCGCCGGTCTGGCCAGCCTGATCGCGGCGCAATTGCAATTGACCGGACTGAGCATCGTCGCCGTCGACGCCGAACCGGTCCCCGCGGGCACGCCGCTGCGGGTGCGCGTGCATGCGCGCGCCGCGCCCGACCGGATCCGCCGCGGCCTGCGCGTGGACGATGCCGGCGCGCTCGGCGCCGAGCCGGCGCGGCTGGATCTGGAGCAAGGCGCGGGCGAAGCCGAATTGCGCATCGCCACCCATCAACGCGGCTGGCTGGATCTGCCCAAGCTGCGCATCTCCACCACCCGCCCGCTGGGCCTGGCGCGGGCGTGGTCGCATCTGTGGCCGGAAGCGCCGCTGCTGGTGTATCCCGCGCCGGAAGCGCAGGGCCCGCCGCTGCCGGTCGGCGGCGGCGATCAGGCCGTCACCCGCCTGCATCCCAGCGGCGACGACGTCCATCACCTGCGCGCCTATCGCCACGGCGACCCGCGCCGGGCGATCGCCTGGAAGCATTCGGCGCGGCGCGACATGCTGCTGGTGCGCGAGTACGAACAACCGCTGGGCGCCGACGTCGAGCTGGAATGGCATCGGCTCACCGGCCTCAAACAAGAGGCGCGGATCTCGCGGCTGGCGCGCTGGATCGACGAAGCCGAACGCGACGGCTGCCGTTATCGCTTGAGCCTGCCGAACCAGCCCGCGCTCGGCCCGGGCAACGGCGCCGCGCACCGTCACGCCTGCCTGCGCGCGTTGGCGCTGATGCCGCATGGCTGAGCCGAAGGTGCCAGTGCCGCTGGAACCGGCCGCGCGGCGCTGGGCGTTGTTGGCCGGCGCCAGTTGCCTGCTGCCGCTGCTGCTGCAGTTGCCGCCGCAGATCGCGCTGGCGATCGCCGCCGCCGGCCTCGGCGTGGGCGTGCTGTCCTGGCGCAAGCCGTTGCCGGCGCTGCTGCGCTTGCTGATGGTGATCGCGCTGGTCGGCGCGGTGCTGGCCATGACCCGCTTCGCGATCGGCCGCGACACCGGCTGCGCCCTGCTCGCGGCGATGTTCGCGCTCAAGCCGTCGGAGACCTACACCCTGCGCGATGCGCGCAGCCTGATCGGCTTCGCCCTGTTCGGCCCGTTCGCCACCTTCCTGCTCGATCAAGGCCCGTTGTCGCTGACCCTGGGCCTGGCCGCGGCGGTGTTCGCGCTGGCGAGTTTGCAGCGTCTGGCCGAATTGGAATCGCGGATCGAACCCGGCCGCGCGGCCGAACCGCCGTTGTCGCACGGCCAGCGCTTGCTGGCGATCGGCCGCTTGATCGGCATCGGCCTGCCGCTGGCGTTGGCGGTGTTCTGGCTGTTTCCGCGGCTGGGCTCGCCGCTGTGGGGCGTGCCCGAACGCGCGCTGGCCCGGCCCGGGCTGTCGGACCGGATGGAACCGGGCTCGATGGTCGATCTGATGAACGACGAGACGGTGACCCTGCGCGCGCACTTCAACGGCGCCGCGCCGCCGACCTCGCAGATGTACTGGCGCGGGCCGGTGCTGTGGAACTTCGATGGGCGCGTGTGGACCCAGCCGCGCTGGTTCCGCACCATCCCCGCCGCGCCGTTCAAGCCGGCGGCGACGCTGTGGGACTACGAACTGGAAGTCGAACCCACCGACGACCGCCAGTTCGTCGCCCTGGATCTGCCGCTGCAAGCGCCGTCCAACGCGCAGCTGTCGCTGGACTACGGCATCTACGCCCAGCGCCCGCTGAGCGCGCTCAGCCGTTGGCGGCTGCGCTCCTCGCCGCCGGCCGCGTACGAGCCGGAACTGCGTTCGGTGCTGCGCCGCGCCGCGCTGGAACTGCCGCAAGGCTACAACCCGCGCACCCTCGCCCTGGCCCGGCAGTGGCGCAGCGAACTCGGCGCCAACGACGCCGCCTTGGTCGATCGCGCCCTGGCGATGATCCGCCGCGATTTCGTCTACACCCTGGAAACGCCGCTGCTGGGCCGGCACTCGGTCGACGAATTCCTGTTCGATTACAAGGCCGGCTTCTGCGAACACTTCAGCTCCTCGTTCGTGGTGCTGATGCGCGCGGCCGGGATTCCGGCGCGGGTGGTCACCGGTTATGCCGGCGGCTACTACAACCCGGTCGGCCGTTACTGGCTGGTGCGCCGCTCCGACGCCCACGCCTGGGCCGAGGTGTGGCTGCAAGGGCGCGGCTGGGTGCGGGTCGATCCGACCGCGGCGGTCGCGCCGGAACGCATCTACGACACCCTGGCCGATCGCGCGCCCGGCGCCGGCGGTTTGTTCGGCGGCATCGGCGGTGCCACGCCGCTGTTCAACCTCAGCGATTGGCTGCGCCGCGGCTGGAACGACTTCGTGCTCGGCTTCGACGCCAGCCGGCAAGAGCGCTTGTTGCAGCCGTTCGGCATCGACCGCCTCGACGGCGGCAAGCTGGTGGCGCTGTTCGTGATCTTCGCCAGCGCCGCCGGCGCCTGGATGATCTGGCTCAGCAGCCGCGGCGAGCGCCAGCGCGACCCGGTGCTGCGGGCCTGGCAGGCGCTGGGCCGGCGCTACCGCAAGCTGGGCCTTGAGCGCGAGCCGCACGAGCCGGCGCTGGCCTGGGCTGAACGCGTCGGAAAGGCGCGGCCCGATTTGGGCATAAGCCTGCTCCGGCTCAGCCAACATTTCAGCGATTGGCGTTACGCTGAGAGCCAACCCGGGCGGCGCGAGGCCCGAGAACTGCGCAACGAACTGGTCAGGGCGCTACGCGCGCACCGTCCCGGCCGCACTGGAGAACGTCGATGAAGCTCCGTCTTGTCTTGCTAGCCGCCGGCGCCGCGTTGCTCAGCGCCTGCGCCACGGCGCCCCAACCGCTGCAGGGGGCGTTCTCGGCCCTCACCCCGTCCGACGCGGCGGCCACCGACAGCACCGGTTCGGTGGTGCGTTGGGGCGGCCGTATCGTCAAGGTCGAACCCCTGGCCAACCGCACTTGCTTCGAAATGATCTCGACCCGCCTGGGCGACACCGCGCGCCCGTACTGGGCCACCGACGACACCGGCGGCCGCTTCCTGGCCTGCCGCACCGGTTTCTACGATCCGGCCTTGTTCGAGAAGAACCGCGAAGTGACCTTCACCGGCCGCATCGCCGGCTACGAGAACCGCCGCATCGGCGAATACGACTACCGCTTCCCGCGGCTGGAAGCCGAAGTGGTGTACCTGTGGCCGGTGCGGCAGCAGGTGGAGGTGATCGAACGTCCGGCGCCGTGGCCGTGGTGGGGCTGGTGGTGAGTCGCGGGCGATAAGCCATTGCGATGGGCGATGCGAACCGAAGGCGCGAAAGCGCCTTTGGTCGTTTTGGGCGATCGATAACGCAATTGCGCCGTGAACCGTCGCCCCCTTTGCAAAAGGGGGCTGGCGCTGAGGATGTACGAAGCGTGGGCGCGGGGGCTGCGCCGGGGGATTTGCTTTTGCTGGCGGGAAGAGCAAATCCCCCCCTAACCCCCCTTTTTCAAAGGGGGGGGAACAGCAGCGATGGCTCAGCGCGGAGTGCCGAAGCGGCCCAGGGTCGCGCCGGCCAGCAAGTGCAGATGCAACTGGAACACGGTCTGACCGCCGTCGCCGTTGCAGTTCATCACCACCCGATAGCCGTTCTCGGCGAAGCCTTCGCGCTGCGCATACGCCGCGGCGGCATGGGCGAGCTTGCCGACGATCGCGGCCTGTTCGGGCTTGAGCTCGTTGAGCGTGGCGATCGGGGTTTTCGGAACGAACAACACATGCACCGGCGCCTGCGGGGCGATATCGCGGAACGCGATCAGGTCGTCGTCTTCATAGACGATGTCGGCCGGCAGTTCGCGGCGGATGATCTTGCCGAAGATGGTGGTGTCGGTCATGGCGGAATCGGGCTGTGGAAGTCGGCGATTACGTTACAACCAATCGCCGCGGCGTTGGTTTCACCCAATCGCGGATTCGCGAATTCAACTCTTGCCACCTTCTCGCGTTCGCGCGAGAAGGTGCCCGCAGGGCGGATGAGGGCCGCGCGCCGCGCTAAACCTCGGTCCGACTCCCAAACGCATGCGACAACGTACCCCGATCCACATACTCCAGCTCCCCACCCAACGGCACACCATGCGCCAGCCGGCTCGGCTTGACCTGATGCTGCCGCGCCAGCTGAGCCAGGTAATGCGAAGTGGCCTCGCCTTCCACGGTGGGATTGGTGGCGATGATCAATTCCTGCACCTCGCCCTCGGCCAAGCGATCGGCCAACTTGTCCAGGCCCAACTCGCGCGGGCCGATGCCGTCGAGCGGGCTCAGCCGCCCCTGCAGGATGAAATACAGGCCGCGATAACCGGTGGCCTGCTCGATCGCCAACCGATCCGCCGGCGACTCGACCGCGCACAGCAGATGCGCGTCGCGCGAGGCGCTGGCGCAAGTGGCGCAGACCTCGGTCTCGCTGAAATCGCGGCAGCGCGCGCAATGGCCGATCTTCTCGATCGCCTCGCTGAGCGCATCGGCCAGACGCTGGCCGCCGGCGCGCTCGCGTTCGAGCACGTGGTAGGCCATGCGTTGCGCCGATTTCTGCCCCACGCCCGGCAACACCCGGAACGCGTCGATCAGTTGTTCCAGCAGCGCGCTGCTCATGCGCGCGCGCTTCCGGCGGCGGCGGGCGCGGCGTTCACTCGGAAATGGTGAAGGTGCTGCGCGCGGCCGGCTCGCGGTTCATCGCCCGCACCACGTTGAGGCAGACGATCGCGCCGAGCAGCGGCACTAGCCAGACGAAGGCCGATTGGATGCCCTTCTGCGCGCCGGTCAGGTCCGGCTCGCGCCAGATCGCCCAAGTGGTGTACAGGTCCAGGCCGAGCAGTGCGGCGGCGACCGCCGCGGCGGTGAGGCCGATGTGCAATCCCATGTCGATGCGTCCGAAGTCGTGGCGGTGATCAGAACGGCAGCTTCATGCCCGGCGGCATCGGCATGCCGGCGGTGGCGGCCGACATCTTGCTCTGCGATTCCAGGTTGATCTTGTTGACCGCGTCGTTGAACGCCGCGGCGATCAAGTCCTCGACCATTTCCTGGTCGCCGAGCACGCTGGGATCGATGCGCACCTTGCGGCACTCCATGCGGCCGGTGACGGTCACGCTGACCATGCCGCCGCCAGCGCTGCCGGTGACTTCGATCTTGGCCAGTTCTTCCTGAGCGCGCTGCACGTTTTCCTGCATCTTCTGCGCTTGTTGCATGAGTTGGGCGATGTTGCCGCGCATGGTGGTCCTGCCTTGTCGTGTGTCGTGAACGTAAGTCTGGGGATGAATCGCGCGCCGCGAGTCTGCCACGGCGCGAGGTCAGTCATGGATTGGGGCCGCCCCCGGCCTGGCGCAAGGGCGCGGCCGGGCCGCCGGTCGGGCTCAGGGTTCGTCGAAGGGGCGGATCGAGTCGGGCACGACCTTGGCGCCGTAGTCGTCGATCAGCCGGCGCACCTGCGGATCGTTCATGAACATGTCCTCGGCGTTGGCCTGGCGCTCGTCGCGCGCGCGCTGGTTGCGCGCGTGCAGCGATTCGCCGGCCTGGGCAGCTTCGAAACGGATCTGCGGGGCCGCGCCCAGCCGCGAGGCCAAGGCGTCGGCGACCATCTTGATCAGCGCGGGCGCCTTCAGATGTTCGTCGTTCGGGCCCAGCGCCAAGGTCAGCACGCCATCGGCATAAGCGACGAAGCCGGCATGTTCGGCGAGGATGCGCGAAGGGCCGCGCAAACCGCTGGCGTCGACGATGGCGTGCCAGGCCATGTCGTCGGCGATGCTCGCGCCGCCCGCATTGGTGGCGGCGCGCGCGGGCATGGTGATCGGGGCGGAAGCGGGCGCGGCGAAGATGTCCTCGCGCGGCGGCTCGCGGTGCGCCGGTTCGGCGGGTGCGGAAGGCTTTGGCGTGGCCTCGGCTTGCGCCGGGCTCGGGGTATCGGCCGCGTGCGCCGGTGCGGCGGAACGTTCGGATGCGGCGTCCGCATCGCGCTGGGGTTCGCGGCCAGGCGACGCCGATTCGCGTTCCGGCGCCGGGCGATCGCGCAGCGGTTCGCGCACGGGCGCTTCGTCGGGCCACAGCGGCGCTTCGCGGCGCGCGGCTTGCGCAGGCGAGTCGGCCGGCTCAGGACGGCTCGCATAAGAGGTCTGCGGCTCCTCCACACGGTGGGATCGAGCCTCGACCGCCGCTTGCGGCGCGGCAGCCGGCGCCGGCCGTTCCCACGGCGGCGCATCGCGCGGATCGTCGGCGAACGGATTGGCCGGCGGCGCCGAGGGCTTGGGCGCGGGCGAGGACAGCGCCGCGTCGCGCGGGTCGTCGGCGAACGGGTTCGGCGGCGGCGAAGGTTTCGACGGCGGGGCCGCGCCATCGCGCGGCTCGTCC
>NZ_JBAMDI010000179.1:0-17934 GCF_036961695.1 Pseudomonas sp. CGJS7
GCAGTAGTTGCGGATTCGCGGTCGCAGCTTGCGCAGCTCCTACAGGTAGCTCACGGGAGCAGCGGCTAGACCCACTCGCGCGAGGGCAGGGTGTAGCGCCGCTGCGGCCGTCCGACCAGATCGAGGAAGTTGTTGAACACCGCGTCGGCGCGGCCCTGCATGGCCTGGATATGCTCGGCGGTCTGCGCGCGGATCGCCGCTTCGCTGGTGTCCTGGCCGAGTTCGGCCAGTTCCTCGCGGTAGGCCGGATTGGCCAGCCAGCGCTCGATCAGCGGCACGTCCATTTCCAGATGGAACTGAAAACCGTAGGCGCTTTCGCCCCAGCGGAAGGCTTGCTGCTCGCAGCTGTCGGTGCGGGCCAGATGCTGCGCGCCCTGCGGTATCTCGAAACTGTAGCGGTGCCACTGGAACACCGGCGCGGCTTGCGCCAGCGGCGCCAGCACCGGGTCGGCGGCGCAGGCGTCGGTGGGCTGCAGCTGATACCAGCCGATTTCCGGCCGGTGGTGTTTGCGGATCGGCGCGCCCAGCACATGGGCAAGCAATTGCGCGCCCAGGCAGATGCCCAGCACCGGTTTGCCTTGTTCGAGCATGCGTTCGATCGCCAGCAGTTCGGTGCGCAGATGCGGGCGCCGCGCTTGATCTTCGACATTCATCGGACCGCCGAGCACGACCAGGCCGCGGTAGCGGTCGACGTTGGGCTGCGCCTCGGGGTCGCGGTCGAAGTTGGTGAAGCGGATGCGGTGGCCGCGGCCGCGGATCAACGGATCCAGAGTGCCCAGGGGCTCGGCGGCGACGTGTTGGAAAACCAGGATGCGGGACATCGGCGGCGGCGGTGCGAACTATGGCTGCGACTATGCCAAACCCTGGCGGCGATGGGGGCGGGTGGGCTTATGAATTCTCGTGGGCCCTCACTCCAGCCAGCGGGAGAGGGGCAGCGACGATGCTTGCACTTGGCTCCCTCTCCCGCCTGCGGGAGAGGGTTGGGGTGAGGGCGCGCGCGCCCTGAATTTGCGACGCAACCGTATTTCGCGCGCCCTCATCCGGCCCTTCGGGCCACCTTCTCAGCCTTGCACACCCTCGGGCGCCGCTTAGCGGGAGAAGGGAAAAGCGATCAGCGCGGCGAACGCGGCTTGAACGACTTCTTCGGCCCACCGTGCGGCGGACGCGGACCACCCGGGCGCGGGCCGCCCGGACGCGGACCGCCGGGGCCGCGCGGACCGCCCGGACGCGGCGAGCGACCGCCTTCGGCATCGCCCGGACCGGCGCGCTGGATGCGCAGCGGCTGCCCGGCCACGCGCACCTTCTTCAGGTGCTCCATCAACTCGCGCGGCATGCCTTCGGGCAAATCGACCAGGGTGTACTCATCGCGGATGTCGATGCGGCCGATGTAACGGCTTTCCAGATCGGCCTCGTTGGCGATCGCGCCGACGATATTGCCCGGCTGCACGCCGTGGCTGTGGCCGACTTCGATGCGGAAGGTTTCCATGCCGACCTCGGCCTCGCGCGGCGCGCGCTCGTGCGAGCGTTCGCTGCGTTCGGCGCGCGGCGCGGGCGCGTCGTCGTCGAAGAAGGATTCGGCGTGGTTGACCGGCGGACGCGATGCGCTCGGCGGGGTGAACTGACGGTCTTCGTGGCGGTGCGCCGGCGCCGGGCGTTCGTCGCGGGGCGGACGCGCATCGCGGCGCGTGCTGTCGAAACGGTTGTCGTCGCGCTCGCGCCGGTGCGCGCCGGAGTTGGAGGCGTTGTCGCGCTCGTTGAACTTGCGGGTGGCCTGACCGCGGTGCTCGCGCGGGCCGTCGCGTTCTTCGCGCGCGTACTTCGGCAGCGCCGGCGGCGGGGTCAGCAGCAGCGGGTTGTCGCCCTGCACCAGCTTGGCCAGCGCGGCGGCGATTTCCACCGCCGGCACGTTCTTCTCGCGCTCGTAGCGTTCGACCATGTCGCGGAACAGGCCCAGCTCGCTGCTTTCCAGCGCATCGGTGATGCGGCCGAGGAAGCGCGAAACGCGCTGCTCGTTGACGGTCTCAACGCTCGGCAGCTCCATCGGTTCGATCGGCTGGCGGGTGGCGCGCTCGATCGCCCGCAGCATGCCGCGCTCGCGCGGGGTCACGAACAAGATCGCCTCGCCCTTGCGCCCGGCGCGGCCGGTGCGGCCGATCCGGTGGACGTAGCTTTCGGTGTCGTAGGGAATGTCGTAGTTCAGCACGTGGCTGATGCGTTCCACGTCCAGGCCGCGCGCGGCCACGTCGGTGGCGACCAGCACGTCGATCTTGCCGTCCTTGAGGTTCTGGATGGTCTTCTCGCGCTGCGCCTGCTGCACGTCGCCGTTGATCGCCGCGGCGGAGATGCCGCGCGCCGACAGCTTCTCGGCCAGTTCGTCGGTGCCCAGCTTGGTCCGCGCGAACACGATCATCGCGTCGAAGGATTCGGCTTCCAGAATGCGGGTCAGCGCGTCGAGCTTGTGCACGCCGCTGACCGACCAGTAACGCTGGCGGATGTTGGCGGCGGTGGTGGTGGTCGACTTGATCGCGATCTCGACCGGGGTCTTCAGGTAGGTCTGGGCGATGCGCTTGATCTGCGGCGGCATGGTCGCCGAGAACAACGCCACCTGGCGCGATTCCGGGGTCTTCTTGAGCACGTTCTCGACGTCGTCGATAAAGCCCATGCGCAGCATTTCGTCGGCTTCGTCGAGGACCAGGCAGCGCAGCTCGGACAGGTCCAGCGAACCGCGCTCCAGGTGATCGATCACCCGGCCCGGCGTACCGACGACCACATGCACACCGCGCTTGAGCGCCTGCAGCTGCGGGTAGTAGCTCTGGCCGCCGTAGATCGGCAGGACGTGGAAGCCGGGCAGGTGGGTGGCGTACTTCTGGAACGCCTCGGCGACCTGGATCGCCAGCTCGCGGGTCGGTGCCAGCACCAGCGCCTGCGGCTTGAACTGCTTGGGATCGATCTGGGCCAGGATCGGCAGCGCGAACGCGGCGGTCTTGCCGGTGCCGGTCTGGGCCTGGCCGAGCACGTCGCGGCCTTCCAGCAGCGGCGGAATGGTCGCGGCCTGGATCGGCGAGGGCGATTCGTAGCCGACGTCGGCCAGCGCGCGCAGCAGCGGCGCGGACAGGGCCAGATCGGTGAACTTGGGCGAGGCGGGGGCCTCGGACGGGGTATCGGTGGGGGTATTGGGCTTGTCGGCGCTCATGACGAGGCTCCAGCAGCGCCGGCGTGGCCGGTCGGAAGACCGACCAGTTTACTCGCAAGCATGTGGAGCGATGGCTCTTGGCTTGGCGCGGCGCGGGGCGTGTGCGCGAAAACACCTTGATTCAAGCGCTCCAGTGCTGGCACGCGGACCTCGCGCGCGACGTGGACGCGGCCGATTACGCGGTTGGAAATCGGCGAAGTGCGCGAAAACCCGCTTGCTTCGGAACGCAAACGCAGGCGTCGGGCGAAATCGGCGCGGCCATCGGTCGATGGCCGGCTCGGCGGACAGGTCGGTGTTGTGCCGGATCGGTCGATTCGCGGCCTTGGCGCGGATCGGCTTGCATGGTTTGCACGATTGTGCACAATTGGACTCAATCATTAACGATTGGGCCCGCCCATGTCGGTCGAAGAACTCCTGCCCCAGCAACGCCACCGTCTGATTCTCGACCGCCTGCTCGCCCAGGGCCGGGTGATCGCAGTGGATTTGGCGCGCGAACTGGAGGTGTCCCACGACACCATCCGCCGCGATTTGCGCGAGATGGCCGCGGCCGGGCAGTGCCGGCGGGTGTACGGCGGCGCGTTGCCGCTGGCGCCGGACAACGGGCCGATCGCAGTGCGTCAGACCCAGGCGCTGACGCGCAAGGCGGCGTTGGCGAGCGCGGCGGCCGGATTGATCCAGCGCGGGCAGGTGGTGTTCCTGGACGCCGGATCGACCAACCTGGCCATCGCCCAGGCGTTGCCGCGCGGGTTCGCCCTGACCGTGGCGACCAACGCGCCGGGGATCGCCGCGCTGCTGGCGTTGCGCGAGGACATCGAGCTGATCGTGATCGGCGGCCGGGTCGATCCGCGCATCGGCGCCAGCCTCGGCGGCGGTGCGATCCGCGACGTCGAGGCCATCCGCAGCGATGTGTATTTCCTCGGCGTATGCGGCGCCGACGCGCAGGCCGGAGTGAGCGCGTTGGGCTTCGAGGACGCCCAGTTCAAGCAGGCCGCCGCGGCGGTCAGCCGCGCGGTGGTGGCGGTGGCGACCGACGAAAAACTCGGCACCGCCGGGCCGTACGCGGTGTTGCCCGCCGACGGTTTGAACACCTTGGTGATCGAGCACGGCGCCGATGTGGCCAAGGCCAAGGCGTTCGCGCAACTGGGCGTGCGGGTGGTGCGGGCGCAGCCGGCGCAGTGATCGCGGCGCTGGGCGCAACGCGTCGGCGCGCGGGTCATGCGCTTTGTTTCGAGCGGTCGAATCGGGTCGTGCCCGAGCCGCTGTCCTGAGTTCATTCGAATCCAATCGAGTACCGGAGTCCGAAATCCCCATGAGCGAATCCGAGTCCAACCCTATCGCCGCGCAAACCGTCGATGCGGCCTCCGCGGCGGCCGCGCCGTCGTCGCGCGCCGGCAGCGCGACGATCGGCGCCAGCGAGCGCCTGTCCACCCGCATCGCGTTCTTCATCGCCGGATTGGCGATGGCCGCGTGGGCGCCGTTGGTGCCGTACGCGAAGGCCCGCACCGGCGTCGACGACGGCACCTTGGGTTTGTTGCTGCTCGCGCTCGGCGCCGGTTCGATGGCGACCATGCCGCTGACCGGGGCGATCGCCGCGCGTTACGGCTGCCGGCGGGTGATTCTGTTCGCCAGCGCGGTGGTCTGCGCGACCTTGCCGCTGCTGGCGCAACTGTCCACGGTGCCGTCGATGGCGTTGGCCTTGTTCGGCTTCGGTGCGGCGATCGGCAGCATCGATGTCGCCATCAACATCCAGGCGGTGATCGTGGAGAAAGCCAGCGGCCGCGCCTTGATGTCGGGATTTCACGGATTTTTCAGCGTCGGCGGCATCGCCGGCGCAGGCCTGGCCAGCGCGCTGTTGTGGTTTCAGGCCACGCCGCTGACCGCGGCGATGAGCGTGGCGATGTTGCTGGCGTTGCTGATGTTGTTCGGCAGCCGCGGCTTGTTGCGGTACGGCGATGATGGTCAGGGCGGTTCGATGTTCGTGTTGCCGCATGGCATCGTGATCCTGATCGGCGTGCTGTGCTTCATCGTGTTTCTGGCCGAGGGCGCGATGCTGGACTGGAGCGCGCTGCTGCTGGTGTCGGGGCGCGGCGTGCAGCCCGCGGTGGCGGGGATCGGCTATGCGGTGTTCGCCTTGGCGATGACGGTCGGGCGGTTCAGCGGCGATCGGATCGTGCAGCGCTTCGGCGCGCGGCCGGTGCTGGCGCTGGGCGGCGCCTGCGCGGCGGCGGGCTTTCTGTTGGCGGCGCTTTTGCCGTGGGCGTGGGCGACGTTGCTGGGGTTCGCGTTGGTCGGTATCGGCTGTTCCAACATCGTGCCGATCTTGTTCAGCGCGGCCGGCAATCAGAAGGCGATGCCGGCGGGTGCGGCGGTGTCGGCGGTGAGTACGTTGGGTTATGCCGGGATTTTGGCGGGGCCGGCGGGGATTGGTTGGATCGCCAAGGTCGCTAGTTTGCCGTTAGCGTTCGTGTTGCTTGGGGTGGCTTTGGTGGTGGTTGCGGCCAGTGCGCGGATTGCGGCTGGCAGGGGCTGAGTGGCTGCCCTCATCCGCCCTTCGGGCACCTTCTCCCGCAAGCGGGAGAAGGGCTCGTAACCGCCCCTCTCCCAGTAATTGAAAGCCCCTCTCCCGCTTGCGGGAGAGGGGTTGGGGTGAGGGCAGATCTCAACGCCCCCGCCGCGCCAACCACTTATCCAACTGCCCCGCAAACGCCTGCTTATCGCGAGCATGAAACGCCGCCGGCCCACCGGTCTGAACCCCCGCGCCGCGCAACTCCTCCATGAAATTGCGCACCGACAAGCGCTCGGCGATGTTGTCGCGGGTGTACAGCTCCCCGCGCGGATTCAACGCGACCGCGCCCTTTTCCAAAGCCAGCGATGCCAGCGGAATGTCCTGGGTCACCACCAGATCGCCGGCCGCCAGCCGCTGCACGATCTCGTTATCGGCCGCGTCCAACCCGCCCGGCACCTGGATCGAACGGATGTAACGCGAGGGCGGCGTCCGGATCCACTGATTGGCGACCAAGGTCAGCGCGATCCCGGCGCGTTCGGCGGCGCGGAACAGAATCTCCTTGATCGCACCGGGGCAAGCGTCGGCATCGACCCAGATTTGGCTGGCAGTGGTTTCGGTCATGGCGTTAGTCGCAGAGTCAGGCGGCATTTTGACCGGGTTGGCCGACCGCCGCATCCCTTACCATGCGCTCTCCGCCCCAGCATTCGGCCGCGCGCATGATCAAGGTCCATCACCTCAACAATTCCCGTTCCCAGCGCGTGCTGTGGCTGCTGGAGGAATTGCAACTGCCCTACGAGGTGATCCGCTATCAGCGCGACCCCAAAACCATGCTGGCGCCGAAGGAACTGCGTGCGATCCATCCGCTGGGCAAATCGCCGGTGGTGGAACTGGACGGGCAGGTGTTGGCCGAATCGGCCGCGATCATCGAAACCCTGACCGAGCGCTACGACAGCCAGCACCAGGTCTCGCCGCCCTTGCATCCGCTCGACGGCGAGGAGCGCATGCGCTACCGCTACTGGCTGCACTACGCCGAAGGCTCGGCGATGCCGCCGTTGCTGCTGAGCCTGGTGTTCTCGCGGCTCAAGCGCGCGCCGATGCCGTTTTTCGTCAAACCGGTGGCGCGCGGCATCGCCGACAAGGCCATGGCCTCCTTCGTCGGGCCGCAGTTGAAGCTGCATCTGGATTACATCGAAAGCCAACTGAGCCAGCGTCCGTGGTTCGCCGGCGAGCGCTTCACCGCCGCCGACATCCAGATGAGTTTCCCGGTGGAAGCGGCTGCCGCGCGCGCCGGCGGCGAGCGCCCGCAGATGCAGGCTTTCGTCGAACGCATCCGCGCGCGACCGGCGTACCAGCGCGCGCTGGAGAAGGGCGGGCCGTACTCGCTGCTCAGCTGAGCGGCGGCGGCTGCGGTTTCGCGCTTGGATTTCGACTTCGCGGCACCCATTTCAGACACGCCAGCCCAAGCACAGATCCCCATGCACGCACTGCGATTCGACAATGTCTTCGTCCGCGAACTGCCGGGCGATCCCGACTACGGTCCGGGCGTGCGCCAGGTGTTCGACGCGGCGTATTCGCGGGTCGAACCGACCCCGGTCAGCGCGCCGACCCTGTTGGCGTATTCGGCCGAGATGGCCGCGGCCCTGGGCTTCAGCGAGGCGGATGTGGCCAGCGCCGAGTTCGCCGCGGTGTTCGGCGGCAACGCCTTGCTGCCGGGCATGCAGCCGTACGCGGCCAACTACGGCGGCCATCAGTTCGGCAACTGGGCCGGGCAGCTCGGCGACGGCCGCGCGATCTCGCTCGGCGAGGCGGTCGACGCCGCCGGCGCGCGCTGGGAATTGCAACTCAAGGGCGCCGGGCCGACCCCGTACTCGCGCAGCGCCGACGGCCGCGCGGTGCTGCGTTCGTCGATCCGCGAATTCCTGTGCAGCGAGGCGATGCACCACCTGGGCGTGCCGACCACGCGCGCGTTGAGTCTGGTCGCCACCGGCGACTCGGTGATCCGCGACATGTTCTACGACGGCCACCCGCAGGCCGAACCCGGCGCCATCGTCTGCCGGGTCGCACCGTCGTTCATCCGCTTCGGCAATTTCGAACTGCCGGCCTCGCGCGGCGAGACCGCATTGCTGCGGCGTCTGATGGACGTATGCATCGCCCGCGACTTCCCCGAACTGGGCGGCGAGGCACTGGCCTTGTACGCAGCCTGGTTCGCGCAAGTGTGCGAGCGCACCGCGGTGCTGATGGCGCACTGGATGCGGGTCGGCTTCGTCCACGGGGTGATGAATACCGACAACCTGTCGATTCTGGGCCTGACCATCGACTACGGCCCCTACGGCTGGATCGACAACTACGACCCGGACTGGACTCCCAACACCACCGATGCCGGCCGCCGCCGTTACCGCTACGGGCAGCAGCCGCAGGTCGCGTATTGGAATCTCAGCCGTTTGGCCGGCGCGTTGTCGTTGCTGGTCCCGGTGGAAGCGCTGCAGGACGGCCTGCGCCGTTATGTCGAGGCCTACAACGCGACCGAGCGCGACAGCATCGCCGCCAAGCTGGGGCTGCGCGAATGCGGCGACGACGATGTCGAGCTGATGCAGACCTTGCGCGATTGGCTGCAGCAGCACGAAGTGGACATGACCCTCTTCTTCCGCGCCCTGGCCCAGGTCGCGATCGACAGCGATGCGCCCGACGCGGCGGTGTTCGCCGACGCCTATTACGATCCGGCCCTGGCCGAGGCCGGCCAACCGGCCTTGCGCGAATGGCTGGCGCGTTACGCCGCCAGGGCGCGCGCCGACGCCTGGCCCGAGGCCGAGCGTATCGCCCGCATGAACGCGGCCAACCCGCGTTATGTGCTGCGCAACTATCTGGCCCAGCAGGCGATCGACCGCGCCGAGCAAGGCGATCCGGACGGCGTGCGCGAACTGCTTGAGGTGATGCGCCGGCCGTATGCGGATCAGCCCGGCCGCGAGGCCTTCGCCGCCAAGCGCCCGGATTGGGCGCGCGAAAAGGCCGGCTGCTCGATGCTGTCGTGCAGTTCCTGAGCCGGCGCGCGCCGGGCTACAGACGGATACAGCTTTTCGCCGCGCGGCTGCGCACAATCGCGTGATGAGTACGAACTTGTCATTGCGCGTCCTCGGCCCCGCCGACAGCGCGCTGCATCCGGCCTATTGCGATTACGTCGCGCAGGTGTTCATCCAGGCCGACTTTCGCCGCTGGTGCGATTGGCAGCAATGGGGCGAGGACTATCGCGCGTTCTGCCTTTTCGACGGCGAGCGGGTGCTGGCCAACGCGTCGGCGTGGCGGATGCGCTTGCGGGTCGACGGCGTGGAGACCGAAGGTTTTCAGTTAGGCGCGGTCGGCTGCCTGCCCGAGTTCCGCGGGCAGGGACTGGCGCGTCAGGCGATGCAGGCGGCGCTGGCCCACTGCGGCGACGCGCCGGTGTTCTTGTTCTGCAACGAAACCGTGCTCGAGTTCTATCCGCGCTTCGGCTTCAGCCCGGCGCCGCAGCATCTGTTCGCCGCCGATTGCGTGGCCACGCCCGAGGGCGCACCCGCGCCGATCGTGGACTTGGCCGATGCCGCGGTACGCGACGCCTTTCTGCGCGCCGCCGCGGCGGCGCGTCCGGTCAGCGAGCGCTTCGCCGCGCGCGATTACGGCCGCATCGCCACCTGGTATGCGGCCAACGGCTACGCCAGCCCGCTGCGGCGGCTGGATGAGGACACCTGGGTGTTCGCCCAGGCCGAAGACGGGGCGTTGCTGATCGAGGACGTGTTCGCGCGCGGGCCGGTGGATGTGCCGGCGATGATCGGGCGGTTGATCGACGCGCCGATCCATAGCCTGCGCCTGGGCTTCACCCCCGAACGGCTGTGGCCGCGGGCGGTGGCGGTCGGGGTCGAGGACGATGCCGGGCTGTTCGTGCGCAATCTGGCGGTTCTGGCCCAACCCCACCGTTTTCCGCTGTTGGCGCGGACCTGAGCGGCGCGGTGGCGGCGAAGTCCGCGGCCACCGCTTGCAACCGAACGCGGCGTTTGCGCCGGGCCGAAGCCCGCGACGTCAGCCCTTGGCGTTCTTCTTTTCGCTCTTGTCGGCGCGCTTTTCCTTCAGGGTCTTGGCCGGTTTCTTCTTGGTTTCCTTCTTGCGGTCCATGCCTTTGCTCATGGTCTCTCCTCGGCTGGGTGACGGCGCAGCGCGGCCGGAGCCGTGCGCCTGGGCCGATTATGCGCCGGGCCGAACGCCTGTGGATGCGTCCGGGGCGCGCCCGAATCGCCGCCGGACCCGCCGCGCCCGGTAGAATGTCCGGATGCCTCTGATTACCGTCCAGAACGTCGACTACAGCGTCGGCGGCCCGCTCCTGCTCGAAAACGTCGAACTGGCCATCGAAGCGGGCGAACGCATCGCCCTGATCGGCCGCAACGGCGCGGGCAAGTCCACGCTCATGAAACTGCTGGCCGGCGAAATCCACGCAGACGACGGAGAAATTCGCCGCGAGGGCAATACCCGCATCGCCCGGCTCGAACAGGAAGTCCCGCCTGGCGCCGACGGCAGCGTCTTCGACGTGGTCGCCGACGGTCTCGGCGACCTGGGCCATTGGCTGGCCGAGTACCACCACCTTACCCACGGCGACAATTACGACGCCGACAAGCTGGCCGAAGTGCAGGGCAAGATCGAGGCCGCGCAAGGCTGGGGCCTGGATCAGCGGGTCACCGAAACCCTGACCAAGCTCGACCTGGACGGCGATGCCGAGTTCTCCGGCCTGTCCGGAGGGATGAAGCGGCGGGTGCTGCTGGCGCGCGCGCTGGTGTCGGCGCCGGACCTGCTGCTGCTGGACGAACCGACCAACCATCTGGACATCGAAGCCATCGATTGGCTCGAACAATTCCTCAAGTCGTGGCAGGGCGCGCTGTTGTTCGTCACCCACGACCGCCGCTTCCTGCGCGCGCTGGCCACCCGCATCGTCGAAATCGACCGCGGCCAGGTCACCAGCTGGCCCGGCGACTGGGACAACTACGTGCGCCGCCGCGAAGAACGTCTCAACGCCGAAGCGCAGGAGAACGCGCGTTTCGACAAATTGCTGGCGCAGGAAGAAGTGTGGATCCGCCAGGGCATCAAGGCCCGCCGCACCCGCGACGAAGGCCGCGTGCGCCGGCTCAAGGCGATGCGCAACGAGCGCGCCGCGCGCCGCGACACGGTCGGCAACGTGCGCATGGATTTCGCCCAGTCCGAGGCCTCCGGGCGCAAGGTCATCGAGACCAAGGACGTGTCGTTCGATTACGGCGGCAAGCCGCTGCTGCGCGATCTGTCGACCACGGTGTTCCGCGGCGACCGCATCGGCCTGATCGGCCCCAACGGCAGCGGCAAGACCACCTTGCTGAAGATTCTGCTCGGCGAGCTGCAGCCCACCGCCGGTGAGGTGCGCGAAGGCAGCAAGCTGCAGATCGCCTATTTCGACCAGTACCGCGCGACCTTGCGCGAGGACTGGAACGCGTTGGAAAACGTCTCGGAAGGCCGCGAATACGTCGAAGTCGGCGGCAAGAGCAAGCACGTCATCGGCTACTTGCAGGATTTCCTGTTCACCCCCGAACGCGCGCGCGCGCCGATCACCCGCCTGTCCGGCGGCGAACGCAACCGCCTGCTGCTGGCCAAGCTGTTCGCGCAGCCGTCCAACCTGCTGGTGATGGACGAACCGACCAACGATCTGGACGTGGAAACGCTGGAACTGCTGGAAGAGCTGCTCGGCGACTACCCGGGCACCTTGCTGCTGGTCAGCCACGACCGCGACTTCCTCGACAACGTGGTCACCTCCACCCTGGTGATGGAAGGCGACGGCCGGGTCGGCGAATACGTCGGCGGCTACAGCGACTGGCAACGCCAGCGCCCGGCCGGCTACGCCGCCGCGGCCAAGGCCACCGCCAAGGAATCGGCCAAGGCCGCGCCGGTCAAGGCCGAACCGGCCAAGGCCCAGCCCGAAGCGGCGGCGCCCAAGCGCAAGCTCAGCTACAAGGACGCGCGCGAACTGGAGCAACTGCCGGCGCGGATCGAGCAACTGGAAACGCGCGTGGGCGAACTGACCGCGCAGATGAACGAGTCGGCGTTTTATCAGCGCGACAGCGCGGCGATCAATGCGCACAACGCGACTCTGGCGCAGACGCAGGCGGAGTTGGATCAGGCGTATGCGCGGTGGGCGGAGTTGGATGCTTAAGGCGCTTGGTGCCTGAGCGATTCGACGGCGATTCCTGCCGGACGTTACCGTCGCGGCGTACTTTCCTTCGTCATTCCCGCGAACGCGGGAATGACGAGTAAGAGGTGGCGAGAAACTCCCCAGTCCGTCATCCCCGCGAAGGCGGGGATCCAGGGCTTCATCGCGACATGGCTCTGAAGTCTCTGCGGCCCGGCCAGGGCGTAAGCGCCCTGGCGTTCACGGATGCGCGAGCCAGTGGCTCGCAAGCCGCATCCGTTCACCCCCGCCTTCGCGGGGATGACGAGCAAAAGCGGGGCGACGCGTGCCCGTTTCGCCGTGCCGCCGCACCCCTGGCCGCGACCCAACTTCCGACTATTGCGCCCAAGCACCCGCCCGGTTCCAATTCCCTGAACGACGCCGGACGGCCGGCAAGGGGAGTGCGGCGATGCGCGCAATCGGCTCGATCACCACCACCATCACGCTCGCCGCCGCGCTCGCGGCCGGCGGCGCCAACGCCGCGGTCAAGGACTCGGCGGCCAACGGTTTCACCATCGAAAACGAGCAGACGGTGCCGGTCGACCCAGCCACCGCCTGGAAAGCGCTGACCGAGGACGTCGACCGCTGGTGGCCGAAGGACCACACCTGGTGGGGCGCCGCCTCGACGCTGTCGATCGACCCGCGCGCCGGCGGCTGTTTCTGCGAGATCGGCCGCGACGGCAAGCAGCAGGCGCAGCACATGAGCGTGAGCTTCGTCGATCCGGGCAAGACCCTGCGCCTGCTCGGCGGCCTGGGCCCGTTGCAGGGCATGGGAGTGAGCGGGGCGATGGAATTCCGGCTCAGCCCGGCCAAGGACGGCGGCACCCGCATCGTCCTGTACTACCGCGCCGGCGGTTACGGCCCGGACGATCTGAGCAAATTCGTGCCGGTGATCGACAAAGTGCAGGCGCTGCAACTGGGCGGCTTGGCCGACTACCTGCGCAAGCCGCGCGCGGCCGGGGCGAAAGCAGAGGAAAAGCGTCCGTGAATCCGCAACCGGCCTATCGCACCCGCCACGATCGCGGCGCGGTGCTGGCCACGCATCGCCATCGCGAGGCGTACGCGGCGTTGGTGCTGGACGGCGACTACACCGAATCCAGCCTCGACGGCCCGCTGCCGTGCCGGCCCGGCACCCTGATCCTGCATCCGCCGTATCACGCCCACGGCGACCGCTTCGGCCGGATCGGCGCCAGCGCGATCAATATCGAACTCTCCGACGAAACGGCCGCGCGCCTGGTCGACGGCAGCGCCAGCGCCTGGCAGGTGCACGATCTGCGCGAGGCCTTGGACGTGTTCCAGCGCAGCCCGCGCGAACTGCCGCAGCTGCTGGCCTGCGCCGCGCCGCAGGCCGCGGTCGAATTGCCGGACTGGCAGGGCGAACTGCTGCGCGGCATGGACGAAAGCGACGACGACATCGCCCTGATCGCGCGCCGCCTCGGCGTTTCGGCCGAACACGCCAGCCGCGCGCTCGGCCGCAGCTTCGGCATGTCGCCGCGGGCGTTGCGGCGCGAGGCGCGCTGGCGCCGGGCGCTGCGGATGTTGCGCGGGCCGATGCCGCTGGTCGAGGTCGCCGCCGCCGCGGGTTTCGCCGATCAAAGCCATCTGCACCGGATCGTCGTCGCCCACGCCGGCTGCACCCCGGCGCGGTTGCGGCAACAGATCAAGTACGTACAAGACCGGGGACTGGCGGCCGCGGCTTAATGGCTCCAACGCGACACCGCGTTCACGGAGATCCCCCAATGCACGCTGCCCTGAAGAAGATGTCCCTGCTGCCCGCCGTCGCCGCGCTGCCGCTGCTGATCGCCTGCGCGATCGCCGCCGCCGCCGATGTGCCCAAGCAAGCCGACAGCGGCCCGCTCGCGGCCAAGGCGGTCAGCGACGCGCTCGGCGCGGTCCTGCGCGCCGACGTGCCGACCGCGTTGACCGCGCTGAAATCCGCGCCGGTCGATCAGTTCAACGCCAAGGACGCCACCTTCCGCAGCTGCATGCTCGAACGCCACGAGCGCAAGACGCCGCCGGCCCTGGTCGGCACCGCCACCGACCCGCTGGCCAAGCAGACGCTGGAGATCTACCAGCGCTATTGGTGGCAGGCCGTGCGCGATCCGGCCAGCCGTCCGGCCGAGGAAAAACAGCTGAAAACCAAGCTCGCCGCGCTGCTGGGCGAGCAGCCGCCAGCCGACGGCGAGGACGCGTTCGAGGCGTTGACCGACCGGCTCAGCGCCGAACTGGGCAAGCGCGGCTTCCACGCCCTGCAGGGCCGCACGCCGCCGCTGTACGACTTGTTCCTGTGGGGCAAGCAGGACGAAAAGGACTACACCGTCGATCTGCCCGACGGTTCCAAACAACCGGTGCGGGTGTTCCTGATGGACGAATGGGTCAGCCGCGGCTGGAGCCGCTACAGCGCCTGCGAAACCAGCGGCGCCGCCGGTTGGGCCAAACCCGAGGGCCTGTACGCGGTGCGCTCGGCCTACGGCGATCTCACCGGCGAGGACTTCCAGGCCAGCTTCCTCGGCCACGAAGCCCAGCACTTCGCCGACCTCAAGCGTTGGCCGAAGATGGAGCCGTGGGTGCTGGAGTACCGGGCCAAGCTGACCGAGTTGTTCAAATCGAATACGACCTACAAGAACCTGCTGTCCAAGTTCTACCGCAGCCGCGACGACAACCCCGATCATCCGCATCCTTACGCGAACAAGAAGGTGATCGTCGACATCGTCGCCAAGCTGGGGCTGCCGGCCGACACCGATCTGAACCAGGCCGATCCGCTGGCGGTGCGCAAGGCCGCGAGCGAGGTGTTGATCGAGGACACCCGCAAGCGCGAGGCGGAAACGCCCGCCAAGAGCGAGCCGGCGAAGGGCGCGGGCGAGGCGGCCAAGCCCAAGTCGTGATCGGACGCTTTGGGATAAGACGGCATCGATAAGAGCACTGCGCCGCGGCTCGGAAACTCCCGGGCCGCGGTGTTGCCGCGAGCGCAGTAAACTGTCGGCATGCAACAGAATTCATTGTTCGGCGATGCGCCGCCGCCCAGCGCCGATATCCATCGATTGTTCTTCGCCTTGTTGCCCGATGAAGCCACGCGCCAGCGTATGGCCGAGGTCGCGGCCGGCGTGCGCGCGGGCCACGAAGGCGGCGGCCGTCTGATCGGCGCGCATCGCTATCACCTGACCTTGCAGTTCCTTGGCGACGCCCACCAGTTCCAGGCCGACCGCGCCGCCGCCGCGCAAGCCGCAGCCGGCGAGGTCGCCGCCGGCGCGTTCGAACTGCGGCTCGATCGTGCGGGCAGTTTCCGCAACCGTTCGATCCCGTGGTGGCTGGGCTGCGAGCGCACGCCCGAGGCGTTGCAGGCCTTGTTCGACCGGCTCGGCGTGGCCTTGGCCAAGCGCGGGGTGCGGGTGGAGGGCGGCCATCAGCTGACCCCGCACGTGACCATCCTGCGCGACGCCAGCGCGCATCTGCATCCGCCGGTCGCGGTCGAGCCCATCGTCTGGCGGGTCGCCGATTTCGCCCTGATCCACAGCCAACTGGGCTCGCGCAACGCCTACACCGTGCTGGGGCAGTGGCCGCTGGCGGATTGAGCGGCGCACAATGGGCCATCCTCGGCAGGGATGGCGGCCATGGCGCAGCGCAAGTCGGTAACGGCGGCAACGGCGAAAGCCGGTGCCGCGAAAGCGGGTTCGCTCAAGACCGGTTCGGGCGGAGCCGTCGCGAAGAAGAGCGCGGCCAAAACTGTCGCGAAGAAAAGCGCGACTAAAAGCGCCGCTGCGAAGAGGTCAGTGGCCAAAGCCGCGAGCGACGCGCCGTCTTCGGATCCGCGCATCGACGCCTATATCGCCAAGTCCGCGCCGTTCGCACGGCCGATCCTCGAACACCTGCGCGGTGTGGTGCATGCGGCCTGTCCGGCGGTGGAGGAATCGATCAAATGGGGCATGCCGAGCTTTGTCTATCGCGGCAAGCTGATGTGCGGGATGGCCGCGTTCAAGCAGCACGCGACGTTCGGGTTCTGGCAGGGCGCCAATATCGTCGGCGCCGAACAATCCGCGGGCAGCGATGCGATGGGGCAGTTCGGCCGTTTGAGCACGCTCGCCGATCTGCCGGGGAAACGCGAACTCGGCGCGTTGGTGAAGCAGGCGATGGCGTTGATCGAATCGGGGGCCAAGCGTCCGCCGACCAAGAGCGCGCAAGCCAAGCCGCCGGTGCAGGCGCCGGCCGATTTGAAGGCCGCGTTGGGCAAGAATGCCAAGGCCAGGGCGACCTTCGCGGCGTTTCCGCCGAGTCAGCAGCGCGAGTATGTGGAGTGGATCGAGTCGGCCAAGCGCGAGGCGACGCGGACGTCGCGGCTGGCGCAGGCGGTGGAGTGGATGGCCGAGGGCAAGGTTCGTAATTGGAAGTACATGGAGAAATAGGTCGGGCGGTTGCGCGGCGGTTTGGGCCGGGGCCGCTATGACTTGTCGCCTGGGCTATCGCAGGCCACCGGCACACCTCCAGCTGGTGAAAGCCTCGCGTCCCCGTCATTCCGGCGAAAGCCCCACTTCCCCGTCATTCCGGCGAAAGCCGGAATCCATTTTGACGTTGCTGTTGCTGTTGCCGTAAGTAGCTTGGAGCAACAGCAAGATCAAAATGGATTCCGGCTTTCGCCGGAATGACGGGTGGGGGAGTTTCGGTTGGGGCGGAACAGATTTAGGACGAAGCGCGACCCGGACCGCGCACGGTCCGGATCGCCAAACCACGATCAACTCAACGGCGGAAATCCGCTGCGAATCCGATCAACCAACTCAACGACGGAAATCCACCGCAAAGCCGATCAACGTGCCCGGAATACGGCTCTTGCCCGCCGGGCAAGCCGCGTCCAGCGCGACCTGCGCGCGCTCGCCGGTGGCGCGGTTCACGCAGACTTCGAACTGCTCGCCCGCACCGGTCTGGGTGACGCTGTAGTCGTTGTCGCTGCCGATCAGCACCAGATGCTTGCCGCCGCGCAGACGCGGGCCGATCGCCAGACCTTCCAGCTTTTCCGGGATGTCGCGCGCGCCGGCATCGCGCAGCGCGGCCAGGATGTCCAGTTCCGGCGCCTTGGCCACCGCGCGCACGCCAGCGGGCAAGTCGTCGCTGCCGGCCAGCGAACGCTCGGCGACGTTGGTCGCGCCGCGCAGGGAAATGCGGTACACGCGCTTGTGCAACGGCGCTGCGGTGACTTCCACGCCCAGGCCGCGGTTGTCGCGTTCCAGCACCAGGAACTCGCGGTCGCTGAGCGCGTGGATCGCGCTCAGGCCGATGCTGCGGCCTTGGTGGGTCGCGGAGAAATCGTCGGCGATCGACGGGTCGATCGCGTTCAGATCGGCGATGGGTTCCAGCCGGTACACGTACTGGGCGCGCGAACGGCCGCTGCGCAGATCGAACTCGACGATGCGCACGTTGCGGCTGCGGCGGCCGTCGTTGTTGCTGCCTTCCTGGGTCAGCGGGTCTTGCATCACCGCGTACAACTTGTCGCCCGAGGCGTTGAGGGTCAGGCCTTCGAAGCCGCGGTTGTCTTGACGGCCTTCGACCACCAGCTTGCGGTCGCCGACGTAATCGAGCTTGCCTTGCGCGTTGCGCGGCAGCAGGTTGGCCGGCGTGGCGAAGGCGCGCAGCAGGCGGCCGTTGGGCGTGAACTCGTACACGCTCGGGCCGTATTCGTCGGCGACGTAAAAATGGCCGTTGCGGCCGATCGCCAGGCCTTCGGGATCGAAGCTCAGGCCGAGCTTGGACGCGTCGCCGTTGAGTAACTGCGGATTCAGGCCATTGAAGCTGTCGCCGCGCCAGATGCTGAACAGCACGGTCTTGTCGATGACCGGCTGGCCGATGCGGCCGCTGCGATGGTCGTAGGGGATGCGCAGGCGTTGCAGGCGGGTGGCGTAGTCGATCACGCCGCCGCCGGGGCCGCGGTCGGACAGGGCGTACCAATAGCCGTCGCGCGGGTTGTAGGTGAGGTCGGAGTAGAAACCGAAGCGGTTGAGGTTGGCCTGGTCGGGCGTGCCCGGCGGCAGGCGCACC
>NZ_JBAMDI010000018.1:0-116518 GCF_036961695.1 Pseudomonas sp. CGJS7
AGCGGGTTTACCCGCGAATACGGTAGCGGCGGCAACGGTGAACGGCGGATGGAGATTGGCCAGCAGGACCGGCCCTTTCGCGGGTGAACCCGCTCCTACGGGCGATCGCACAGATCCGAAGGTTTGTGGGTACCTTGTAGCGAAGAGGGCCGTGCCGTCTCAGGTCAAGGCAGTACTTGCTTGAACGGCTTGACCACAACCTTGTCGTACACGCCGGCAGCGATGTACGGGTCGGCATCGGCCCAGGTCTGCGCGGCTGCCAGCGACTCGAATTCGGCAACGATCAGGCTACCGCTGAAACCCGCTTCGCCCGGGTCGTTGCTGTCGATGGCCGGGTGTGGGCCCGCCAGAACCACGCGGCCTTCGGCCTTGAGCTGCTGCAGGCGTTCGATGTGCGCCGGGCGGGCAGCCAGGCGCTTTTCCAGGGAGTTTGCGACGTCGCTGGCGATAATGGCGTAGAGCATGTCAATCCTTGGGTTTGGAGGTAGAAGGGTCATCGTGCAGGTGGCGCGACAGGTACACGCCTTGCGCCACCAGGAAGATCACGGTCATGCCCAGGCTGCCGAACACCTTGAAGTCCACCCAGAAGTCCTGGAAGGTGAAGGCGACGAACAGGTTGGCCGCGCCGCAGAACAGGAAGAAAGCGATCCAGGCCAGGTTCAGGCGCGTCCAGATGGCATCAGGCAGGGTCAGGGCGTGGCCCATGATGCGCTTGATCAGCACCCGATCGCCGATGAAGTGGCTGCCGGCAAAACCCAGGGCAAACAGCCAGTTCACGACAGGAGCCTTCCATTTGAGGAAGGTTTCGCTGTGAAAGGTCAGGGTCAGGCCACCGAACACCAGGCAGGCGATCAGCGTCAGCCACTGTCCCTTCTCCAGCTTGCGCTGGCGCAGGAACAGTGCGCCGTACACGACCAGCGAGCTGATGATCAGCATGGCCGTGGCGCTGTAGATGCCGCCAAATTCGAAGTGATGGCCGGCGACTTCCATGGGGCGCGGGTCAAGCTTGTAGACGATGAAGAACAGCAGCAGCGGGATGAAATCGATGAATTGTTTCACAATGGCAGCCAGAATCGGGATGTGACGGCATAATAACAAACATCGATTCCAGCGAAAGCGCTCCTCTATGAATGTTGATCTGCACTGTCACAGCACGGCCTCCGACGGCGCCCTGTCGCCTTCGGTACTGGTTGCCCGGGCTCATGAGCATGGGGTGCAAGCGCTGGCACTGACCGACCATGACACCCTCGAAGGCCTGCCCGAAGCGCGCCAGGCCTGCGTTGACCTGGGTATGCGCTGGGTCAGCGGGGTGGAGCTGTCCTGCACGTGGGGCGGCGCGACCATCCATGTGCTGGGTTATGACTTCCCGCTCGACGCACCGCCATTGCTGGCGGCGATTCAAGCGCTGCACCAAGGCCGCTGGCTGCGTGCCGAAGAAATCGACAGACGGCTGGCGGCCAAGGGCATGCCCGGCACGCTCGAAGGCGCGCGCGCCGTGCAGCACGAGCTGGGTGACAGCGGCAATGCCCCGGCGCGCCCGCATTTTGCCGAGTATCTGGTGCGGGCCGGGCACGTCAAGGACCGTGGTGAAGCGTTTCGCAAGTGGCTGGGCGCCGGCAAGCTGGGCGACGTCAAGCAGCACTGGCCGACGCTCGACGAAACCGTTGCCACGCTGAGGCAGTCCAACGCCTGGGTGAGCCTGGCGCATCCCATGCACTACGACCTGACCCGCAGCAAGCGCAGGCGGCTGATTGCCGACTATATTCAGGCAGGAGGGCAGGCGCTTGAAGTGGTCAACGGGATGATGCCTGCCGAGCAAGTGGGCACCATGTCCATCCTTGCCCGTGAGTTCGGCCTGCTGGCAAGCGCTGGCAGTGACTTCCACGGCCCCGGCACCTGGGGCGAGATCGGTGCCTATCGGCCTTTGCCCGAGGATCTGCCACCTTTGTGGCGTCGATTCAGCCATGAACAGCCTTTGGCGCTATGAACAGGACGATTACGTGAGCCAATTTTTCCAGATTCATCCGGAGAACCCACAAGCGCGCCTGATAAAACAGGCCGTCGAGATCATCCGCAAGGGGGGCGTGGTGGTGTATCCGACGGATTCGGCATATGCGCTGGGTTGCCAGATAGGCGACAAGTCGGCAATTGAGCGGGTGCGGCGCCTGCGCGGGCTGGACAAGACGCACAACTTCACCCTGATGTGCTGCGACATGTCGCAACTGGGGTTGTACGCCAAGGTCGACACCGGCACCTTCCGCTTGCTGAAGGCGCATGTGCCGGGGCCTTACACCTTCATCCTCAACGGCACGCGTGAAGTGCCGCGCCTGCTGTTGCACGATAAGCGGCGTACCATCGGGCTGCGTGTGCCGGACCACGCCATCACCCTGGCCTTGCTGGCCGAGCTGGGCGAGCCACTGATGAGCGTAAGCCTGATCCTGCCGGGCGACAGCGAGCCGATGACCGACCCTTACGAGATCCGTGAACGGCTGGAGCACCATGTCGACCTGGTGATCGATGGCGGGTTCGGCGATCTCAAGGCGTCGACCATCATCGACCTCTCCGGCGACGAACCGGAACTGATCCGCGAAGGTTGTGGCGACCCCACGCCGTTCCTGGTCAACGCGTGAGCCAGCTGGAAGCGCCTGAGGCGCCGGCCGAACGGGTCGAGGAGCCTCGGCAACTGCAGTTGGCGCTGGTCTATGGTGAAGCCCTGACCGAGCTGCCGCTGGACCTGTACATTCCGCCGGACGCCCTTGAAGTCATCCTCGAAGCTTTCGAAGGCCCGCTGGACCTGTTGCTGTACCTGATCCGCAAGCAGAATATCGACATCCTCGACATCCCTGTGGCCGAGATCACCCGGCAGTACATGGGCTATGTGGAGCTGATGAAAAGCGTGCGCCTTGAACTGGCCGCCGAATACCTGGTGATGGCTGCCATGCTGGCCGAGATCAAGTCACGCATGCTGCTGCCGCGTTCCGCCGACGTCGAGGAGGAGGAGGGTGATCCACGCGCCGAACTGATCCGCCGCCTGCAGGAGTACGAGCGCTTCAAGGCTGCCGCCGAGGGCATCGACGAATTGCCACGGGTCGGGCGCGAGGTGGTGGTGCCGCGCCTGGAAGCGCCGCAGGCCAAGGTACGCAAGCTGTTGCCTCAGGTCAGCCTGGAAGAGCTGCTGATGTCCATGGCCGAGGTGATGCGCCGCAACGACCTGTTCGAAAGCCATCAGATCACCCGTGAGACCTTGTCCACCCGCGAGCGCATGAGCCAGGTGCTGGAGCGTCTCAAGGGCGGTGCCTTTGTGCCGTTCATCGCGCTGTTCGCTGCCGAGGAGGGCAAGCTGGGCGTGGTGGTGACCTTCATGGCCGTTCTCGAACTGGTGAAGGAATCGCTGATCGAACTTGTGCAGAATGAACCTTTCGCCGCCATTCACGTGCGGCTTCGCCCGGCGCCAGTTGAAGAACCCAATGAACCTGAATGAACCCCGCGACCTGGCGTCGCTGATCGAAGCCTTCTTGCTCGCTTCGGGCAAGCCGCAATCCCTGGAGCGCCTGTACGAGCTGTTCGAGGAGGCCGAGCGCCCCGAGCCCAAGGTGTTCAGGCAGGCCCTGGAGGTGCTGGGCAAGTCGTGCGATGGCCGTGCGTTCGAGCTCAAGGAGGTGGCCAGCGGCTATCGCCTGCAGATTCGCGAGGATTATGCCCCTTGGGTCGGGCGCCTGTGGGAAGAGCGCCCGCAGCGCTATTCGCGAGCGCTGCTTGAGACACTGGCCCTGATTGCCTACCGCCAGCCGATCACCCGTGGTGAAATCGAGGACGTGCGGGGCGTTGCGGTGAACAGCAATATCATCAAGACCATGATGGAGCGCGAGTGGATTCGCGTGGTCGGCTACCGCGAAGTGCCCGGGCGGCCGGCGATGTTCGCCACCACCAAGGCGTTTCTCGACCATTTCAACCTCAAGGGCCTTGAGGACCTGCCGGCCTTGGCCGAGCTGCGGGAAATGGAACCAGAGCCGCAACTTGACCCGGATGATGCGCCGGTGCCTGCGCACCTGCAGGCGTTGGCGGATGCCAGCCTTGGGGAAGAGGAGGTTGGTGAGCCGAAAGAGGAGACCAGCTTCCGTAGCCTGTTGGTGGAACTGGATGCCATGGAAGACGGTTTGAAAACCGATTTTGATGATCTGCGGGGAGAAGAGCCTGAGCCTCCGGTGGAGGAGGAGATCAAGGCTCAGCCCTGATTGATCTGCTGCCTGTGCTGGCCTCTTCGCGGGCAAGCCCGCTCCCACAGGGGTATCACAGGTCCCGAAGGTTGCGCACGTACCTGTAGGAGCGGGCGTGCCCGCGAAGAGGCCAGCACAAAGCCCACTGGGCAGAAAATCATGCCCAGCCCCACAAAACCCTCTACCCTCCAGTGCGTTCCCCTGATGAACCGCGTATGATGCGCGGCCTTTTGGCGCGTTCGTCGCCAGAAACCTGTTTTCATTCCTACACCGGGAGGTGCCCAGATGAGTGAGCAAGACCTGAAAGAAACCGAAGTCACCCCGCCATCCGGCGAAAAGCTGCAGAAAGTGCTGGCGCGCATTGGCGTGGGCTCGCGGCGTGACGTCGAGGCCTGGATCAGCCAGGGTCGCATCAAGGTCAACGGCGTCGAGGCCACCCTTGGCCAGCGCGTCGACCTGCACGACGCCATCGCCGTCGACGGCAAGCTGATCAAGCGCGAGGAGGCCGCCGAGGCCACCCGCCGGGTGATCATGTACAACAAACCCGACGGCGAAATCTGCACCCGTGACGACCCGGAAGGCCGTCCGACCGTGTTCGACCGCTTGCCACGGCCAAAAGAGGGCCGCTGGATCAACATCGGTCGTCTCGACATCAACACCACTGGCTTGCTGCTGTTCACCACCGACGGTGAACTGGCCAACCGCCTGATGCACCCATCCTACGAGATGGACCGTGAGTACGCGGTACGTGTGCGTGGTGAAGTCGACGACGAGATGATCGAGCGCCTGAAAGCCGGCGTAATGTTGGAGGACGGCCCGGCCAAGTTCACCGATATCCAGAAGGCACCGGGTGGCGAAGGCTTCAACCACTGGTACCACTGCGTGGTGATGGAAGGTCGTAACCGTGAGGTGCGTCGCCTGTGGGAATCCCAGGGCATGGTGGTCAGCCGCCTGAAGCGTGTGCGTTTCGGCCCGGTGTTCCTCAACTCCGACCTGCCGATGGGCCGCTGGCGCGAAATGACCCAGGGCGAAATCGACATCCTCGCCGCCGAAGTGGGCCTGCAGCCGGTCGCGCTGCCAGCCATGAAACTCAAGGCCAAGGACAAGATGGAGCGCCTGCAGCGCAAGTCGACCCGCCCGCTGGGCCGTGGCGAGCGCGTGCGCAACCTGCGCCCGGCCCACGAAGGTGCCGCTACTGGCGAACGCCCGGCGCGTCAGCCGCGTGAAGAAGCGCCGCGTAAACCCACCCGTGGCAGCACGGTGGCTGAGCGCCCGAGCGAGATGCGCAAGCGTCCGGGCAAGCCTGATGGCGACAAGCCGGCAGGCCGTGGTCGCGGCAAGCCGCGTGGCTGATAAGCCAATGTGGTTATCAAGGAACCAGCCTTCGGGCTGGTTTTTTTATGCCTGCGGGAATGTGGGCCAAGCCCAAGATATTGAACAAAAAGAATTTTTCGGACGACTGGCAAGTTCTTGAACCGCCTTGTAAAGAAATCTGTACGAATGTAGCCGTTTTCAGTCCGCATTTCAGATCATGCCCGATCGTGTAAACAAACCTTGCCGGCGCCCCTGTGCCAAAGCCGTCGCCATGGCGCCAGCCACCCTTGCCCAAACCCCCGTCCCCACGGTGTTATAGCCGCCATTGCCTTGTGCAGGAGCCCGTCCAAAGAGCCGGGCTGACAAAACAACAAATGGAGGCGCCATGTACGCCGATCACTTCGCCTTTGAAGGCCTGTACCACAGGAACGCTGCGTTTTTTCCCGAGGAAACGATGCAACGCGTTGACGCCTGCGCGTTTGCAGGGGTATACAGTGCGCCGCGTTTTACCTGTGACCCTCTTGCGTACCGCGCACTCTTGATCACGCCTGGTTGACCCGCTCCGGCGGCACCTGAGGTCAAGAAACCCAAGGTAACCACCTTGCCCATTCCGCTGCGCCACGAGCGCGGTGGGTCCGATTCCGTCACAGATAAAAACAATGCAGGTGACTTCGTTCATGAGTGGACAAAACATGCATTCAGGCGAGCTAAAGCGGGGCCTGAAGAACCGCCATATCCAGTTGATCGCCCTCGGCGGTGCGATTGGTACCGGCCTGTTCCTCGGCTCGGCAGGCGTGATGAAATCCGCCGGCCCGTCGATGATCCTTGGCTACGCGATCTGCGGCTTCATCGCCTTCATGATCATGCGCCAGCTGGGTGAAATGATCGTCGAAGAGCCGGTGGCCGGTTCGTTCAGCCATTTCGCCCACACCTACTGGGGTGGGTTCGCCGGCTTCCTGTCGGGCTGGAACTGCTGGGTGCTGTATATCCTGGTGGGTATGTCGGAGCTTTCGGCGGTCGGCAAGTATGTCCACTACTGGTGGCCGGAGATCCCCACCTGGGTCACGGCGGCAGCCTTCTTCGTGCTGATCAACGCCATCAACCTGATGAACGTGAAGTTCTTCGGTGAGGCCGAATTCTGGTTCGCCATCATCAAAGTGGTCGCCATCGTCAGCATGATCGGCCTGGGTGCCTACCTGCTGACCAGCGGCAGCGGCGGCCCTGAAGCCACCGTGGCCAACCTGTGGTCACACGGCGGCTTCTTCCCCAACGGTGTCAGCGGGCTGGTAATGGCCTTGGCTTTCATCATGTTTTCCTTTGGTGGCCTGGAAATGCTCGGCTTCACCGCCGCCGAGGCCGACAAGCCAAAGACCGTGATCCCCAAAGCGATCAACCAGGTCATCTACCGCATCCTGATTTTCTATGTCGGTGCGTTGGTGGTGCTGCTGTCGCTGACCCCGTGGGACAACCTGGTCGCCAGTATCGACGCCTCGGGTGGCAGCTACGGCAGCAGCCCGTTCGTGCAAGTGTTCTCGCTGCTGGGCAGTGACGTGGCTGCCAACCTGCTGAACTTCGTGGTGCTGACTGCGGCGCTGTCGGTGTACAACAGCGGCACCTACTGCAACGCCCGCATGCTGCTGGGTATGGCCGAGCAGGGCGATGCCCCGGCGTCGCTGGCCAAGGTCGACAAGCGGGGCGTGCCAGTGCGTTCGATCCTGGTGTCGGCTGCCGTGACCTTCGTCGCCGTGCTGCTGAACTACCTGATGCCGCAAAACGCGCTGGAACTGCTGATGTCGCTGGTCGTGGCCACCCTGGTGATCAACTGGGCGATGATCAGCTACTCGCACCTGAAGTTCCGTCAGCACCTCGACCGTACCGGCCAGAAGCCGCTGTTCAAGGCACTGTGGTACCCGTACGGCAACTATGTGGTGCTGGCCTTCGTGGTGCTGATTCTGGGCATCATGCTGATGATCCCGGGCATCCAGGTGTCGGTGTATGCAATCCCGGTGTGGCTGCTTGCGATGTTCGTGGTGTACATGGTCAAGTCGCGTCGCCAGGTGAATGCGGGCGGTGCTGTTGAGACTGTGGCTAAGTAAGGCGCCATAGGCGGCATGTGAAAACCCGGAGTCAGGTGACTGGCTTCGGGTTTTTTGTTGCCTGTGCGGGCCCTTTCGCGGGTGAACCCGCTCCTACAACGACCTGGTATGCCTGAGGCTTACGCAACCCTTGTAGGAGCGGGTTTACCCGCGAATACGGTAGCGGCGGCAACGGTGAGCGGCGGGTGGAGATTGGCCCGCAGGCCCGGCCCTTTCGCGGGTGAACCCGCTCCTACAACGACCTGGTATGCCTGAGGCTTACGTAACCCTTGTAGGAGCGGGTTTACCCGCGAATACGGTGGCGGCGGCCACGGTGAAAGGAAGGTGGAGATTGGCCAGCAGGCCCGGCCCTTTCGCGGGTAAACCCGCTCCTACGGGTACAGCGTTGCCCTCAGGTTAGGTGACCCCGCCAAAAATCAGATCTGCTCCAGCAACCACCCCCTGAATGCCCGCAACGACGGCAGCGCCTCATTCCTCGGCGGGTAGATCAGGTAATAACTGCGCTGGCTGGCAAACGCCACCCCCGGGCTGTACAGCTCTCCCTTGGCCAGTTCCTCCTCCACCAATATGCGCGGCACCAGCCCGATCCCGATCCCGGCACGTACCGCCTGGATCAGGTGCGAGGTCAGCTCGAAGCTCGGCCCCAGCCGCATCGCCCGGTGCGGCAGGCCATGATGGGAAAACCACTCGCCCCACGCATGCGGGTTGTTGGCCACATTCAGCAGCACCTCTTCACTGATCCGCGCCGGGCTCCAGCCCTGGCTGCCGACGCCGGCCTCCGGTGGCAAGATCACCACCAGCTCCTCGGCATGCAGGCGATGGCAGACAAGCCCCGGCAAGTCGTGGCTGGCCACGCCGATGGCGGCATCGATTTCGCTGGTGTCGAAGTTGATGGTTTCAATGCGTGAATGAATGTGCACCAGCATGCCTGGGTGAGCGCTGTAGAACGCATGCAGCCTCGGCAACAGCCATTTCGAACCGAAGGTTGGCAGGGTAGCCAGGCGCAACGTGCCAACCCCCGATTGATAGGCCAGTGCCTGCAAGGTGGCGCTGCGGATGCGCCCCAGTGCCTCGCTCAGCTCGCGCTGGTACAGGCGGCCGACATCGGTCAACTGCACCTGGCGCCCCTCGCGGCGGAACAGGGTCAGGCCCAACTGCTGCTCCAAGGCTTGCACCTGGCGGCTGACCGCGCTTTGGGTCAGCGACAGTTCGGCGGCGGCGCGGGTGTAGCTTTCATGCCGGGCGGCGGCCTCGAAAGCCAGCAGCAGTGACATGGATGGGGTCAGGTGGCGGTAATTCATTCATAAAAGTCATTGATAGCGGCAGGATTATCCGTTTGCCCCTGACGCGAAACTACAGGAACATTGGCCTATACGTCATCCCTGCATGCCTGAACCTATGCCAGGGCGACAGGTATCCCGTGATCTAGCCAATATCAAGAGGCCATCCTTCGATGATCGCCCAGCTGTCCACCGTTGCACCGAGCTCCAATTACCCCGAATTCCTCGAAGCCCTGCGCAACAGCGGCTTCCGTGGCCAGATCAGTGCCGACTACGCAACCCGCACGGTACTGGCCACCGACAACTCGATCTACCAGCGCTTGCCGCAGGCGGCGGTGTTCCCGCGGGATGCCGACGATGTGGCGCGGGTCGCCACGCTGATGGGCGAGCCGCGCTTCCAGCAGGTCAAGCTGACCCCCCGCGGTGGTGGCACCGGCACCAACGGCCAGTCGCTGACCGACGGTATCGTCGTCGACCTGTCGCGGCACATGAACAACATTCTCGAAATCAACGTGGAAGAGCGCTGGGTGCGGGTACAGGCCGGTACGGTCAAGGACCAGCTCAATGCTGCGCTCAAGCCGCACGGGCTGTTCTTCGCCCCTGAGCTGTCCACCTCCAACCGCGCCACGGTCGGCGGCATGATAAACACGGATGCCAGTGGCCAGGGCAGCTGCACCTACGGTAAAACCCGCGACCACGTGCTGGAGCTGCACAGCGTGCTGCTCGGTGGCGAACGCCTGCACAGCCTGCCGATCGACGATGCTGCGCTGGAACAGGCCTGCGCCGCGCCGGGCCGGGTCGGCGAGGTGTACCGCATGGCCCGGGAAATTCAGGAAACCCAGGCCGAACTGATTGAAACCACCTTCCCCAAGCTCAACCGTTGCCTGACCGGCTACGACCTGGCGCACCTGCGCGACGAGCAGGGCCGCTTCAACCTCAACAGCGTACTGTGCGGCGCCGAGGGCTCGCTGGGCTACGTGGTCGAAGCCAAGCTCAACGTGCTGCCGATTCCCAAGTATGCGGTGCTGGTCAATGTGCGCTACACCAGCTTCATGGATGCGCTGCGTGATGCCAACGCGCTGATGGCGCACAAGCCGCTGTCGATCGAGACGGTCGACTCCAAGGTGCTGATGCTGGCGATGAAAGACATCGTCTGGCACAGCGTTGCCGAGTACTTCCCGGCGGACCCCGAGCGCCCCACGCTGGGCATCAACCTGGTGGAGTTCTGCGGCGACGAGCCGGCCGAGGTCAACGCCAAGGTGCAGGCGTTCATCCAGCACCTGCAAAGCGACACCAGCGTCGAGCGCCTGGGCCACACCTTGGCCGAAGGCGCCGAGGCAGTCACCCGCGTCTATACCATGCGCAAGCGTTCGGTGGGCCTGCTGGGCAACGTCGAAGGCGAAGTGCGCCCGCAGCCGTTCGTGGAGGACACCGCAGTACCACCAGAGCAGTTGGCCGACTACATCGCCGACTTCCGCGCACTGCTCGACGGCTACGGCCTGGCCTACGGCATGTTTGGCCACGTCGATGCCGGCGTGCTGCACGTGCGCCCGGCACTGGACATGAAGGACCCGGCGCAGGCCGCGCTGGTCAAGCCGATTTCCGATGCCGTTGCCGCGCTGACCAAACGTTATGGCGGGTTGCTGTGGGGTGAGCACGGCAAGGGCTTGCGCTCGGAATACGTGCCCGAGTACTTCGGCGAGCTGTACCCGGCGTTGCAGCGCCTGAAGGGCGCCTTTGACCCGCACAACCAGCTCAACCCGGGCAAGATCTGCACGCCACTTGGCAGCGCAGAGGGCCTGACCCCGGTCGATGGCGTGACCCTGCGCGGCGACCTTGACCGTACCATTGACGAGCGCGTTTGGCAGGACTTCCCCAGCGCCGTGCATTGCAACGGCAATGGCGCCTGTTACAACTATGACCCCAACGACGCCATGTGCCCGTCGTGGAAGGCTACCCGCGAACGCCAGCATTCGCCCAAGGGGCGCGCCTCGCTGATGCGCGAGTGGCTGCGCCTGCAGGGCGAGGCGAACATCGATGTGCTGGCTGCAGCGCGCAACAAGGTGTCGTGGCTCAAGGGCCTGCCGGCGCGTCTGCGCAATAACCGCGCGCGCAACCAGGGCCAGGAGGACTTCTCCCATGAAGTGTACGACGCCATGGCTGGCTGCCTGGCGTGCAAGTCGTGCGCCGGGCAGTGCCCGATCAAGGTCAATGTGCCGGATTTCCGCTCGCGCTTCCTCGAGCTGTACCACGGTCGCTACCAGCGCCCGCTGCGTGACTACCTGATCGGCTCGCTCGAGTTCACCATCCCCTACCTGGCGCACGCGCCGGGGCTGTACAACGCGGTGATGGGCTCGAAGTGGGTGAGCCAGCTGCTGGCCGACAAGGTGGGCATGGTCGACAGCCCGCTGATCAGCCGCTTCAACTTCCAGGCTACCCTGACCCGTTGTCGGGTTGGCATGGCCACGGTGCCGGCCCTGCGCGAGCTGACCCCGGCCCAGCGCGAGCGCAGCATCGTGCTGGTGCAGGACGCCTTCACCCGCTACTTCGAAACGCCGCTGCTGTCGGCCTTCATCGACCTTGCCCACCGCCTGGGCCACCGGGTATTCCTGGCGCCATACAGCGCCAACGGCAAGCCGTTGCACGTACAGGGTTTCCTTGGCGCGTTTGCCAAGGCAGCGATCCGCAACGCCACGCAGCTCAAGGCCCTGGCCGATTGCGGTGTGCCGCTGGTGGGGCTGGACCCGGCGATGACGCTGGTGTATCGCCAGGAGTACCAGAAGGTGCCAGGCCTGGAGGGTTGCCCGCAGGTGCTGCTGCCGCAGGAATGGCTGATGGATGTGCTGCCCGAGCAGGCGCCTGCCGCACCGGGCAGCTTCCGCCTGATGGCGCACTGCACCGAGAAGACCAATGTGCCGGCCAGCACCCGGCAGTGGGAGCAGGTGTTCGCCCGTCTGGGGCTGAAGCTGGTGACCGAGGCCACCGGTTGCTGCGGTATGTCCGGTACCTATGGGCACGAAGCTCGCAACCAGGAAACGTCTCGGACCATATTCGAGCAGAGCTGGGCGACCAAGCTGGACAAGGAAGGGGAGCCGCTGGCAACCGGTTACTCGTGCCGTAGCCAGGTCAAGCGCATGACCGAGCGGAAGATGCGTCACCCGCTTGAGGTGGTGTTGCAGTACGCTCAGCGCTAAGGTTCAGGGCCTTTGGGGGCTGCTTTGCAGCCCTTCGCGGGTGAACCCGCTCCTACGGGGGATCGTGCACGCCAGGCTGGCGCGTCAACCCTGCAGGGGCGGGGTTACCCGCGAAGAGGCCGGCAGCGGCTTTCAGGCTTCTGTTGTACGGTCCCTGTCCCTACGCCCTTGGCGGTACAAATAGAGGCTCAACACCAACCCGCACGCTGCCGCAGCCGCCGCGAACAGAAACATCGAAGCAAAGCCGAATCCCGCCGCCACCGCACCGACCAATGGCCCGGTCACCCCCAGTGACAAGTCGATGAACAGCGAATACGCCCCCACCGCCGCCCCGCGGTTGGCCGCCGACACTTGGTTCACTGCCTCCACGCCCAATGCCGGAAACACCAGCGAGAATCCAAACCCGCTCAATGCAGCCCCCGCCAGGGCCAGTTCGGCGTTGGGTGCCAGCCACAGCATCAACAACCCGAGCGTTTCAACCGACAGGCAGGCGATCGCCACCCTGAAGCCACCGATGCGGTTGATCAGGTTGCCAAAGAGCAGCCGTGCGCTGATGAAACTGGCGCCGAACAGGCTCAGGGTCAGCGCCGCATTGGCCCAGCCACGGCTTGCGTAGTAAAGGGTGATGAAGGTGGCGATGGTGCCAAAGCCGATCGAGCCCAGGGCAAGCCCCGAGCCATGCGGAAATACCTTGCCCAGCACCCGCAGGAACGGCAGGCGTACACCGCTGACGATGGGGGCGGCCTGCTTGGGCCAGGCCAGTAGCAAACCGAGTATGCACAGCAGGATGATGCTCACACCCATGCTCCCCAGCCCGAGGCCTTTGACCATCAGCACGCCCAGTGGGGCGCCGATGGCCAGCGCACCATAGCTGGCGATGCCGTTCCAGGAGATGACCTTGGCCGTGTTTGCGGCACCCACCCGGCCAATGCCCCAGCCGATCGCACCCGAGCCTACCAGGCTTTCGGCGCTGCCCAGCACCAGGCGACCGACCAGCAGGCAAGCCAGGCTCAGCCAAGGTAGGTGAGTGAGGAAGGCGCAGGCCAGCATGAATACCCCGCTGAGCCCGCAGCCAGCCAGTCCGTACATGACCGCCTTCTTGCTGCCGTGGTTGTCGATGATGCGGCTGGCGCCAGGGCGGCTGAGCAGCGTCGCGAGGTACTGCACGCTGATCACCAGGCCGGCGACCACGGCACTGAAACCCAGGTCGTTGTGCACATAGCTGGGCAACACGGCCAAGGGGATGCCGATGTTCAGGTAGCCGATGAAGGTGAACAGGACGATGGAGACGACTTGCCCAGTGACGGCAAGGGATGTGGGACTGCGTGCTGGCATTGGGGATCCGTTGCTGCGGTAAGGATGGCAGTGTGTGCCGCCATCTTAACCACAGCAAGGGTGTTTGCGGGCGAAGCTGTCAGGCTGTAGTCAGTTGGTGTAATCGAGCATCCAAGGTCACACTGAACTCGGCTTGCGGGTAATCCAGCCGCAAGCGTAGCAGGACAAAGCCGGCCCATCGGGTGAACATGGACGAATGCAGCAGGGCGTCGAGCGCTTGAGCGGCTGGGCATTTCTGCCTCTTAGCGGTAGGAGGCACGAGTCTGTGTGGGGGAGGGGCGGGGCAGGTGGTAGTGGGTTGTTACAACGTTGATTTTAGACGGTGTGAAAACGTGATGACGGGGGTAGCCCGCAGGTCAGCCGTTTTCACACAGTCGGGGATGCGCAGTTATTCCTGGTCAGCGCTGGATTGATCGTCACCATCCTGCTCGGCGGCAGCTGCCGGTTCGGCGTGAACGGTCACGGATGGCTCTTCTGGGTTCAGGCTTGGGAAGGGAAGATTCGGGATTTCATGCATCTCGTCGTTCCTCGCAAGTGTGAGTGAAAAGTCTGCGCCAGGCGCGTTTGGAGCTTCAAAAAGCTGGGGCAGGATACACAACTCTGGATGACAGTTTGGTTTTTTTCCCGGTCGTTTGTCGGTTTTGCGGGCGAACAGCGCACATATGCCCCATGAAAAAAGGGGCCTCTGGCCCCTTTTTTCTGGTGTTTACTTCCGGCCTTCAGCCGTTTCCGCCACCTTGTCAGTGCGTGCGCACATGATGAAGTCGTTGCGGTGCAGGCCTTTGATCGAGTGGCTCCACCAGGTCACGGTGACCTTGCCCCATTCAGTCAGCAGCCCTGGGTGGTGGCCTTCGGCTTCGGCGATTTCGCCCACGGCATTGGTGAACGCCAAGGCGTGCTTGAAGTTCTTGAACAGGAACACGCGCTCCAGCTCCATGTGGCCGTCACGTACTTCGATGTTCCAGTCCGGGATTTCGCGGATCAGCTCGGCCAGCTCTTCGTCGGTGACTTTCGGCGCATCGGCGCGGCAGGCTTCGCAATGGGCTTGGTTCAAGGCATTCATGAGGTGTTTTCCGGTTCGAGTTGTTATCGGCAAGGTCGCTCAGGCAGCGACCTTGGGTGGAAACTTCGGTGCATGCAGACCCAGCTGCATGGCTTTATGGACCATGCCCATGATGTCCTCGTGGGCCAGGTCGAACAGGCGCTTCATATTCGGCAGTACGAAATACACCGGTTGCAGAATGTCGATGCGGTAGGGCGTACGCATGGCCTCGATCGGGTCGAAGGCCTGGTGCTCAGGCTCGTCAGACAGACTGTAGACGGTCTCTTTCGGCGACGAGAGGATGCCACCACCATAGATTTTGCGGCCTTGCGCGGTTTCCATCAGGCCAAACTCGATGGTCATCCAGTACAAGCGCGCCAGGTACACACGTTGTTCCTTGGTCGCGGCCAGGCCGAGCTTGCCATAGGTGTGGGTGAACTCGGCGAACCAGGGATTGGTCAGCAGCGGGCAGTGGCCGAAGATCTCGTGGAAGATATCCGGCTCTTGCAGGTAGTCCAGCTCTTCCGGGGTGCGGATGAAGGTGGCGACCGGAAAGCGCTTGCTGGCCAGCAGTTCGAAGAAGGTCTGGAAGGGGATCAGCGCCGGTACCCGGGCAACCTGCCAGCCGGTGGTGGCACCCAGCACCTTGTTGATCTCGCCCAGTTGCGGAATGCGGTCATGCGGTAATTTCAGCTGGTCGATGCCGTCCAGGTATTCCTGGCACGCACGGCCTTCGATCACTTTCAGCTGGCGGGTGATCAGGGTGTTCCACACCGCATGCTCTTGCTGCGGGTAATCGATAAAACCATGCGCATCGGGCTCGCGTGCCACGTATTGCGTCTGTTTCATGAGGCTCTCCTGGTGAGGGCTTTTCTTGTTATGTACAGGACATGCCTAAAGGAATATCCCTTAGCCAGCGGTTTTGCACGGGGGCGTGGCTCGGCCGCGAAGGGTGCCGACGTCGGTTTTCGTAACGATAATTTTACAAAACTCGGCAAGTGTCGGAAAATTCGAGGCATCTGGTTGATAGAAACGCGGTTTTTGTCAGCTTATCTTTACGACTTTTCTGCGCGGTGTGGAAAAACATCAGCGCTTCGAGAGCCCTCATGCGTATCAAAGTCCATTGCCAGAACCGCATTGGCATCCTGCGCGACATCCTCAACCTGCTGGTGGAGTACGGCATCAACGTGCTGCGCGGCGAGGTGGGCGGTGATCATGGCAACGCCATCTACCTGCACTGCCCGAACCTGATCAACCTGCAATTTCAGGCCCTGCGGCCGAAGTTCGAGGCCATTGCCGGGGTATTCGGCGTTAAGCGTGTGGGCCTGATGCCCAGCGAACGCCGGCACATGGAGCTGAATGCGTTGCTGGGAGCGCTGGACTTTCCGGTGCTGTCGATCGACATGGGCGGCAGCATCGTTGCGGCCAACCGTGCAGCCGCGCAGTTGCTTGGCGTGCGGGTTGATGAGGTGCCGGGCATGCCGCTGGCGCGCTACGTAGAAGACTTCGATCTTCCGGAGCTGGTGCGGGCCAACAAGTCGCGCATCAACGGCTTGCGCATCAAAGTCAAAGGTGATGTGTTTCTGGCCGATATCGCACCGCTGCAGTCCGAACACGATGACAGCGAGGCGCTGGCCGGCGCGGTGCTCACCCTGCACCGTGCCGACCGGATCGGCGAGCGTATCTACAACGTGCGCAAGCAAGAGCTGCGTGGCTTCGACAGCATCTTCCAGAGCTCGCGGGTGATGGCTGCCGTGGTGCGTGAAGCGCGGCGCATGGCGCCGCTGGATGCACCGTTGCTGATCGAGGGCGAAACCGGAACCGGCAAGGAGTTGCTGGCGCGTGCCTGCCATTTGGCCAGCCCGCGTGGACAGTCGCCGCTGATGGCGCTCAACTGCGCCGGGCTGCCCGAGTCGATGGCCGAGACCGAGCTGTTCGGATACGGCCCTGGGGCATTCGAAGGGGCACGGGCCGAAGGCAAGCTGGGGCTGCTGGAGTTGACTGCAGGCGGCACGTTGTTCCTTGACGGGGTAGGGGAGATGAGCCCGCGGTTGCAGGTAAAGCTGCTGCGCTTTCTGCAGGACGGCTGCTTCCGTCGGGTAGGTAGCGATGAAGAGGTCTACCTGGATGTGCGGGTAATTTGTGCAACCCAGGTGGATTTGTCCGAGTTGTGTGCCCGTGGCGAGTTTCGCCAGGACCTGTATCACCGGCTCAATGTACTGTCGCTGCACATTCCGCCTTTGCGCGAATGCATGGATGGTCTGGAGGGGTTGGTGCAGCATTTTCTCGATCAGGCCAGTCGGCAGATTGGCTGCGCCATGCCGCGCCTGGCACCGGCGGCAATGGACAAACTTGGGCAGTACCACTGGCCAGGTAATGTAAGGCAGTTGGAAAACGTCTTGTTCCAGGCGGTTTCGTTATGTGACGGCGGCGTGGTTAAAAGCGAGCATATCCGCTTGCCGGATTATGGCGTGCGGCAACCGTTGGGCGAGTTTTCGCTGGAAGGGGATCTTTCGCAGATAGTAGGGCGCTTTGAAAAGGCGGTGCTGGAAAGTTTGATGGGGGAGTTTCCCAGTAGTCGGGCCTTGGGCAAAAGACTGGGTGTTTCGCATACCACGATTGCCAACAAGTTGAGGGATTATTCGTTGGGCAAATCGACTGATTAAATGGCTGTAAGTTAATAGCCTGTTAATCAGGTGGTGAATGCTTCGCGGGTGAACCCGCTCCTACAGGTACCGCGCCGCATTCATGGTGTGCGAGGTACCCGTAGGAGCGGGTTCACCCGCGAAGGGGCCCGCAGGGCCCCCAATTCACAAGGTATCAGCCGTTAGAGCAGCCGTTCCCCATCACGCGGTATTCGAGAATGTGCGTCTGGCCCTTGGAGTCCTCGTAGGTCATGCGGGCGGGCACGACTTCGCAGACGTTGGGCACTTCGCTCATGGAAATGACGCGAGCAATGTCCAGGTGCTGCGAGTAACTGTACTGTTCAACCGGAATCTGCTCGGCATCTTTGGCTTCGCCGGCCATCGCCGCGCCGCAAAGACTGCCAAGTACCAATACCAGTAAAGCTTTCATTTTCTTTTTACCTGTCTAAGGTCGTGAGGGGGCACGCGGCGCTTATGGCGCCGCGAGTACAGCGAGTGTTAACTATCGGGATTAGAGGGAGATTAACGCTTGCCTTCGTGGGGGCTGTTACCAGTTGTTAATCGCCTTGCCGTTGCTGGCGAGGTGAATTTTATGGCGGTGGCCAATGCTGAAACAGTGGGTGTTTTGATAAAGTGTTTTGACAGAATCTGTAACAATCCTGGGCCAATCGCCCTCCTTTTTTCTCCGGCAGGCTGTAACGCCCGCGCCAGAGCGCTTTGCCGGAACGGGTGTACCAAATTACTACCAACGTCGAATGGCTTTTGTCGCTCTGGTACAGTTACAAACGGTTCCATACAAAAACAACTATTACACCGAGGTAACACAGATGAGTGCGGCTCCACTGTATCCCGTTCGTCCCGAGGTTGCGGCCACTACCCTGACCGACGAGGCCACCTACAAGGCCATGTACCAGCAATCGGTGATCAACCCGGACGGCTTCTGGCGCGAGCAGGCCCAGCGTATCGACTGGATCAAGCCGTTCACCAAGGTCAAGCAGACCTCCTTCGACGACCACCATGTCGATATCAAATGGTTCGCCGACGGCACTCTGAACGTTTCCTCCAACTGCCTGGACCGCCACCTTGAAGAGCGCGGTGACCAGTTGGCCATCATCTGGGAAGGTGACGACCCTTCCGAGCACCGCAACATCACCTACCGCGAGTTGCACGAGCAGGTCTGCAAGTTCGCCAACGCCCTGCGTGGCCAGGATGTGCACCGCGGTGACGTGGTCACCATCTATATGCCGATGATCCCCGAAGCTGTGGTCGCCATGCTGGCCTGTGCACGCATTGGTGCGATTCACTCGGTGGTGTTCGGCGGCTTCTCGCCCGAGGCGCTGGCTGGCCGTATCATCGACTGCAAGTCCAAGGTGGTGATCACTGCCGACGAAGGCGTGCGTGGTGGCCGCCGTACACCGCTCAAGGCCAACGTCGACCTGGCGCTGACCAACCCTGAAACCAGCAGCGTGCAGAAAATCATCGTGTGCAAGCGCACCGATGGCGACATTGCCTGGCACCAGCACCGCGACATCTGGTACGAAGACCTGATGAAAGTGGCCTCCAGCCACTGTGCACCCAAAGAAATGGGCGCTGAAGAGGCGCTGTTCATCCTTTATACCTCCGGCTCCACCGGCAAGCCGAAGGGCGTGCTGCACACCACAGGCGGTTACCTGGTTTACGCCGCGCTGACCCATGAACGCGTGTTCGATTACCGTCCGGGCGAGGTGTACTGGTGCACCGCCGACGTCGGTTGGGTCACAGGCCACAGCTATATCGTCTACGGCCCGCTGGCCAACGGCGCCACCACCTTGCTGTTCGAAGGCGTGCCGAACTACCCGGACATTACCCGCGTATCGAAGATCGTCGACAAGCACAAGGTCAACATCCTCTACACAGCGCCAACTGCCATTCGCGCCATGATGGCCGAAGGGCAGGCAGCTGTTGAAGGCGCCGACGGTTCCAGCCTGCGCCTGCTGGGGTCGGTGGGTGAGCCGATCAACCCTGAGGCCTGGAACTGGTACTACAAGACCGTCGGCAAGGAGCGTTGCCCGATCGTCGACACCTGGTGGCAGACCGAGACCGGCGGCATTCTGATCAGCCCGCTGCCTGGTGCCACCGGCCTCAAGCCGGGTTCGGCAACTCGCCCGTTCTTCGGTGTGGTGCCTGCCCTGGTCGATAACCTGGGCAACCTGATCGACGGTGCTGCCGAAGGCAACCTGGTAATCCTCGATTCCTGGCCGGGTCAGTCGCGTTCGCTGTACGGCGACCATGACCGCTTCGTCGACACCTACTTCAAGACCTTCCGTGGCATGTACTTCACCGGCGACGGTGCGCGCCGCGACGAGGACGGTTACTACTGGATCACCGGCCGTGTGGATGACGTGCTCAACGTGTCCGGCCACCGCATGGGCACTGCCGAAATCGAAAGCGCCATGGTCGCGCACTCGAAGGTTGCCGAGGCTGCTGTGGTTGGCGTGCCGCATGACATCAAAGGGCAGGGCATTTATGTGTATGTCACCCTCAATGCCGGCATCGAGGCCAGCGAGCAATTGCGCCTAGAGCTGAAGAACTGGGTGCGCAAGGAGATCGGCCCGATTGCTTCGCCAGATGTGATCCAGTGGGCGCCGGGGCTGCCGAAGACCCGCTCGGGCAAGATCATGCGCCGCATCCTGCGCAAGATTGCCACCGGTGAATACGACGCCCTGGGCGATATCTCGACCTTGGCCGACCCGGGTGTGGTACAGCACCTGATCGATACCCACAAGGCGATGAACCTGGCTTCGGCCTAACCCCTTCCCGGCAATACCCCCTGCAAAAGCGGGCTTGCCCGCGAATGCGTCAGTTCAGGCTAAGCTGTCCCCTGACCTCACGCATTCGCGGGCAAGCCCGCTTTTGCATTGTTACCCGACAATCATCGGTTACTGTTCTGTCACCGGCCCCGCACAGGTTCGGGGCGCCAGGAAACAATTCCGGCCCGTTTCGGTGCATCGGGGTCAGCATTTTGTGCATCAAGGCACGCTGCACTTGCCGTCGTACAAGGCTTTGCCAATAATAGGCCCAGGAATTGCTAGGTCTATAGGTTCTATTTCTTGCGCCATTGCATATTCTGCACTGGCTGTCAACATTGCCCGCGGCGGTTTCAGGCGCTTCTATAAGTAGTTGTCGCTTTGAAGAAATATCGACTACCGGGCTGTCGTTAAAATGCCACTCACTCGCTCGTGGTATGCGGCCTTGGTCGAACCCTGCGCGGCTCGCGTTGTACTCATTCGCATATCGGGCAGCCGTTACCTGCCTTGTATTGCCCCGTACCGATGGAGTTACCTGATGAAGAAGCTCGCACTGCTTGGCGCCCTGGCGCTGTCTGTGTTTTCCCTGGTGTCGCAGGCTGATGAAAAACCGCTGAAAATCGGCATCGAAGCTGCCTACCCACCCTTCGCCTTCAAGCAACCTGACGGCAGCATTGCCGGCTTTGACTACGATATCGGCAACGCGCTGTGCGAAGAGATGAAAACCAAGTGTACCTGGGTCGAGCAGGAGTTCGACGGCCTGATCCCGGCGCTGAAAGTGCGCAAGATCGACGCCATCCTGTCGTCCATGTCGATCACCGATGACCGCAAGAAGTCGGTCGACTTCACCAAGCGCTACTACCTGACTCCGGCGCGCCTGGTCATGAAGGATGGCACCACCGTCAGCGACAGCCTGGACGAACTGAAAGGCAAGAAGATCGGCGTGCAGCGCGGCTCCATTCACGACCGCTTCGCCAAGGAAGTGCTGGGCGCCAAAGGTGCCACCGTGGTGCCTTACGGCACCCAGAACGAAATCTACCTGGACGTCGCAGCTGGCCGCCTCGACGGCACCGTGGCTGACGCCACCCTGCTGGAAGATGGCTTCCTCAAGACTGACGCCGGCAAGGGCTTCGCGTTCGTAGGCCCGGCCTTCACCGACGCCAAGTACTTCGGTGACGGTATCGGTATTGCCGTACGCAAGGGTGACAAGGCCAATGTCGACCGCATCAACGCGGCGATCGACGCCATCCGTGCCAACGGCAAGTACAAAGAAATCGAAAGTAAGTACTTCAATTTCGACATCTACGGTCCAGACTCGAAGTAAGACGTCGGGTTTCACCTGTGCAATGGTGCAAACAGCAGAGGCTCTGAGGTTTGCACCATTTTTCATTCTCTAGGTCGAGGACCTCATCATGTTGAAAGGCTACGGGGCAGTCATCCTCGACGGGGCGTGGCTGACGCTACAGCTCGCCCTGTCGTCGATGGCCCTGGCCATCGTGCTCGGCCTGATCGGTGTGGCGCTGCGTTTGTCGCCAGTGCGCTGGTTGGCCTGGCTGGGCGATCTGTATTCCACGGTGATCCGTGGTATTCCGGACCTGGTCCTGATCCTGCTGATCTTCTACGGCGGGCAAGACATCATCAACCGGGTGGCGCCGCTGCTCGGCTATGAAGACTATATCGATCTGAATCCGCTGATTGCGGGTATCGGTACCCTGGGCTTCATCTTTGGCGCCTACCTCTCGGAAACCTTCCGCGGGGCCTTCCTGGGCATTCCCAAGGGCCAGGCCGAGGCGGGCGTGGCGTATGGCATGAGCCCTCGCCAAGTGTTCTTCCGCATCCAGGTGCCGCAAATGATTCGCCTGGCCATTCCGGGCTTCACCAACAACTGGCTGGTGCTGACCAAGGCTACTGCGCTGATTTCGGTCGTCGGTCTGCAGGACATGATGTTCAAGGCCAAGCAGGCGGCTGACGCCACCCGCGAACCCTTCACCTTCTTCCTGGCAGTGGCGGCGCTGTACCTGGTGCTGACTAGTGTTTCGCTGCTGGCCCTGAAGTATCTGGAGCGCCGCTACTCGGTTGGCGTCAAGGTGGCTGAACTATGATCTTCGACTACAACGTCGTCTGGGAAGCGCTGCCGATGTACTTCGGCGGCCTGCTGACCACCCTGAAACTGCTGGCGATCTCGCTTTTCTTCGGCCTGTTGGCAGCCATTCCGCTGGGCCTGATGCGGGTATCCAGGCAGCCGGTGGTCAACCTTGCTGCATGGCTGTACACCTACGTCATCCGTGGCACGCCGATGCTGGTGCAGCTGTTCCTGATCTACTACGGCCTGGCCCAGTTCGAGGCGGTGCGCGAGAGTATCTTCTGGCCGCTGCTGTCCAGCGCCACCTTCTGCGCCTGCCTGGCGTTCGGCATCAATACCAGCGCCTACACCGCCGAAATCATTGCCGGCAGCCTCAAGGCGACGCCGCATGGCGAAATCGAGGCTGCCAAGGCCATGGGGATGTCGCGCATGAAAATGTACCGCCGCATCCTGCTGCCTTCGGCACTGCGTCGGGCACTGCCGCAGTACAGCAATGAAGTGATCATGATGCTGCAGACCACCAGCCTGGCGTCGATCGTCACCCTGATCGACATCACCGGTGCTGCGCGCACGGTCAATGCCCAGTACTACCTGCCTTTCGAGGCCTATATCACGGCGGGCGTGTTCTACCTGTGCCTGACCTTCATCCTGGTGCGCCTGTTCAAGATGGCCGAACGCCGCTGGCTCGGCTACCTGGCGCCGCGCAAGCACTGACCGCTTTGTGAGAATCGACAGCATGTACAAACTCGAAGTCCAAGACCTGCACAAGCGCTACGGCAGCCACGAAGTGCTCAAGGGCGTGTCGCTGGCGGCCAAGGCCGGCGACGTCATCAGCATCATCGGCTCCAGCGGTTCGGGCAAGTCGACCTTCCTGCGCTGCATCAACCTGCTGGAGCAGCCGCACGCCGGCAAGATCCTGCTCAACAACGAAGAGCTGAAGCTGGTCCCCGGCAAGGATGGTGCGTTGAAGGCCGCCGACCCGCGTCAATTGCAACGCATGCGCTCGCGCCTGTCGATGGTGTTCCAGCACTTCAACCTGTGGTCGCACATGACTGCGCTTGAGAACATCATCGAAGCGCCCGTGCACGTGCTGGGCGTGAACAAGAAGGAAGCCCTGGAAAAGGCCGAGCACTACCTGGCCAAGGTGGGTGTTGCCCATCGCAAGGATGCCTTCCCCGGGCATATGTCGGGGGGTGAGCAACAGCGTGTGGCAATTGCCCGGGCGCTGGCCATGGAGCCGGAGGTCATGCTGTTCGACGAGCCGACCTCGGCGCTTGACCCTGAGCTGGTGGGTGATGTGCTGAAGGTGATGCAGGCGCTGGCCCAGGAAGGTCGGACCATGGTGGTGGTGACCCACGAAATGGGCTTTGCCCGCGAGGTGTCCAACCAGTTGGTGTTCCTGCACAAAGGCCTGGTGGAAGAAACCGGCTGCCCGCGTGAAGTGCTGGCCAACCCGCAGTCGGAGCGCTTGAAGCAGTTCCTCTCCGGCAGCCTGAAGTAAAAGCTGCATTTTTGCACCAGAATAGGGCATGCTGCGCGGCGAGCGCAGCCTGACCCGGCGCACAGACTCGAACGACCTCAGGTTTCGGACCGCACCCTATGACCACCCAGCGAATCGGTTTTCTCATCTGGCCCAGCACCAGGCCTTTGACCCTGGCGTTGGCCGAGGAAGTGTTGCTGGTGGCGCAGCGTGTGCATCCGGATGTGGTCTACGAGTTGGTCTTCCTGCAGGCCGAGCCTGCGCAGGAAGGCGCCTGGCGGCTGCCGGGCGAGCCGTGGACCGGCCGCCTGGAGGGCTGCCACAAGCTCTTTCTGCTGGCCGACGAGCCGCCTGCGGCGATGGGGGCTGCCTTTTCAGCGGCGCTCAAGCAACTGGCGCGCAGTGGTTGCCTGATCGGTGGCCTGTCGGCCGGGGTGTATCCGCTGGCAATGCTGGGCCTGCTCGATGGGTACCGGGCAGCCGTGCACTGGCGCTGGCAGGATGACTTTGCCGAACGCTTCCCCAAGGTGATTGCCACCAGCCACCTGTTCGACTGGGATCGCGACCGACTGACCGCCTGCGGCGGTATGGCGGTGACCGACCTGCTGCTGGCGGTGCTGGCGCGGGATCACGGGGCGGAGTTGGCCGGGGCGGTGTCGGAAGAGCTGGTGGTAGAGCGCATCCGCGAGGGTGGCGAGCGCCAGCGTATTCCGCTGCAGAACCGCCTGGGCTCGAGTCACCCCAAGCTGACTCAGGCCGTGTTGCTGATGGAAGCCAACATCGAAGAGCCGCTGACCACCGACGAGATTGCCCAGCATGTGTGTGTGTCGCGTCGGCAGTTGGAGCGTATCTTCAAGCAGTACCTGAACCGCGTGCCCAGCCAGTACTACCTGGAGTTGCGGTTGAACAAGGCACGGCAGATGCTGATGCAGACCAGCAAGTCGATCATCCAGATCGGGCTGTCTTGTGGTTTCTCGTCGGGGCCGCATTTTTCCAGTGCCTACCGTAATTTCTTTGGTGCAACGCCGCGGGAAGACCGGAACCAGCGTCGCAGCAGCAGCCCGTTTGAACTGAGCTCGGCGCCGGCTGAAAAGGGCTGAGATTTCGGGTGGGTTCGGGGTGTATGCCTTGGGGTTGGTGTTGGAGCGCAAATCGAGCGCCGCCCACGCGGCGCTTCGCGGGTAAACCCGCTCCTACGTTTGTTTCGGGCCAGTTATGCCTGTGGCATTTGCGCGCGAACGCCTTGGCGCACACCTCGATATCCCGTCGAACAAACAAGGCGGTCGCGCGCGCCAGGCACAGGAGGGACTGACCCGAAACAAACGTAGGAGCGGGTTTACCCGCGAAGCGCCGCGCGGGCGGCGCTCGATCTCCCCGTCAACACATCAACATCGCCGTACATCCTGCCCTCTCACAATCCTATGTGAACACCCGTACATCCTGTCCCCCCCCGCAATCCTATGTGAACCCCCGTACATCCTGTCCCTCCCACAATCCTGTGTGAATACCCGTACACCCCGCCCCCTCACAATCCTATGTGAACACCCGTTCACCCAGCCCCCTCTCTCCCGTACACTGCGCGATTGCGACAGTGTTTGTCGCATTGCCGAAAGCCTTGTCAAAACTGGGTTTTGCGCTGTAACAAGTTGTCGCTTGGCCGCAAGGACAGGCGCGGATCAGTCCTTACAATCCCCCCATCGCTCGCCACTTCCAGGCCAGCGTTCCTCTTCAGGAGACTCAGATGTCCGTTGAGCAAGCCCCGGTGCAACGTGCCGATTTCGACCAGGTGATGGTCCCCAACTATTCTCCGGCGGCCTTCATTCCTGTGCGAGGCGAGGGTTCCCGTGTCTGGGACCAGTCGGGCCGCGAGCTGATCGACTTTGCAGGCGGCATCGCGGTCAATGCCCTGGGCCACTGCCACCCGGCACTGGTCAAGGCCCTGACTGAACAGGCCAACACCCTCTGGCACGTCTCCAACGTGTTCACCAACGAGCCGGCCCTGCGCCTGGCCCACAAGCTGGTGGACGCCACCTTTGCCGACCGCGCGTTCTTCTGCAACTCCGGCGCCGAGTCCAACGAGGCCGCTTTCAAGCTGGCCCGTCGTGTGGCGCATGACCGCTTCGGTCCGCAAAAGCACGAAATCATCGCCACCGTGAACAGCTTCCACGGTCGCACCCTGTTTACCGTCAGCGTGGGTGGCCAGCCGAAGTACTCCGATGGCTTTGGCCCGAAAATCACCGGTATCAGCCATGTGCCGTACAACGACCTGGAAGCGTTGAAGGCACAGATTTCCGACAAGACCTGCGCCGTGGTGATCGAGCCGATCCAGGGCGAGAGTGGCGTGGTGCCGGCCGACAAGGCCTACCTGGAAGGCGCGCGCAAGCTGTGTGACGAGCACAACGCTCTGCTGATCTTCGACGAAGTGCAGACGGGCGTGGGCCGTACCGGCTCGCTGTATGCCTACCAGCACTACGGCGTGACACCGGACATTCTGACCAGTGCCAAGAGCCTGGGCGGCGGTTTCCCGATTGGCGCCATGCTGACCACCACCGAGCTGGCCAAGCACCTGGCCGTTGGCACCCACGGCACCACCTATGGCGGCAACCCGCTGGGCTGCGCCGTTGCCTGCGCGGTGCTGGACGTGGTCAACACTCCGGAAACCCTGGCCGGTATCAAGGCTAAGCACGAGCGCTTCAAAACCCGCCTGGAACAGATCGGCCAGCAGTACAACCTGTTCAGCCAGGTGCGTGGTGTCGGCTTGCTGCTGGGCTGTGTCTTGACCGAGGCCTGGAAAGGCAAGGCCAAGGACGTGCTCAATGCTGCCGAGAAAGAAGGCGTGATGGTGCTGCAGGCCGGCCCGGACGTGGTCCGCTTCGCGCCAAGCCTGGTAGTTGAAGACGCCGACATCGACGAAGGCCTGGACCGCTTCGAACGCGCTGTGGCCACACTGACCAAAGGCTGATCCGCCAGTGGTCTTTCGCCGGCCCTGGCGCAGCCTCAGCCCGAGGCTGCGCCGGGTCGGCGATACCCGATTCCAGTGCAGGTGCCTGGGTGCCTGCCGTTTTTCCGTGCCGACGTGAATGGCCCGTATTCCAAAGGAGTGACACCATGCTGGTGATGCGCCCCGCGCAAATGGCTGATCTGAACGACGTGCAGCGCATGGCTGCAGACAGCCCCATTGGTGTCACCTCGCTGCCGGACGACACTGCTCGTCTGGGCGACAAGATTGCCGCCTCTGAGACATCCTTCGCCGCCGAGGTCAGCTTCAACGGTGAAGAGAGTTACTTTTTCGTGCTCGAAGACAGCGAAACGGGCAAGCTGGCCGGCTGCTCGGCCATCGTCGCTTCGGCCGGGTACTCCGAGCCGTTCTACAGTTTTCGTAACGAAACATTCGTGCACGCCTCACGCGAGCTGAAGATACACAACAAGATCCATGTGCTGTCGCTGTGTCACGATCTGACCGGCAACAGCCTGCTGACCAGCTTCTATGTGGCGCCGGAGCTGGTGAACAGTGGCTGGGCCGAGCTCAACTCGCGCGGCCGGCTGCTGTTCATGGCCGCGCACCCGGAGCGCTTTGCCGATTCGGTGGTCACCGAGATCGTCGGCTTCAGCGACGAGCAGGGTGAATCGCCGTTCTGGGATGCCATCGGCCGCAACTTCTTCGATCTCAACTATGCCGACGCCGAGCGCCTGTGCGGCCTGAAGAGCCGTACCTTTCTCGCCGAGCTGATGCCGCATTACCCGATCTACGTGCCGTTGTTGCCAGACCTGGCGCAGGAAGCCATGGGCCAGGTACATCCGCGGGCACAGATCACCTTCGACATACTCATGCGCGAAGGCTTCGAGACCGAGCACTACATCGACATCTTCGACGGTGGCCCGACCCTGCATGCGCGCACCTCTGGCATCCGCTCGATCGCCCAGAGCCGGGTTGTACCGGTGAAGATCGAAGAGACCCCGGTCAAAGGCGGGCGCCCGTACCTGGTGTGCAACGGCCTGTTGCAGGACTACCGCGCGGTGTTGCTGGACCTGGACTGGGTGCCTGGCAAGCCGGTCAGCCTGAGCGTGGCGGCAGCCGACGCGCTGGGCGTGGGTGAGGGCGCCAGCGTGCGCCTGGTCGCGGTTTGAGGTCTGGCAACAGACGTTTCGGGCTTGATGCGTTAGCAGAGTTTCGCGCCGGCCGATGCCGCCGCACAAGGAGATAGCATGATCGTTCGTCCTGTACGCAGCAGCGATTTGCCTGCGTTGATCGAATTGGCACGCAGCACCGGCACCACCGGGCTGACCACGCTGCCGGCCAACGAAGAGCGCCTGGGGCATCGCGTTGGTTGGGCGGAAAAAAGCTTTCGTGGCGAAGCCGAGCGTGGCGACACCGATTACCTGTTCGTGCTGGAAAACGACGAAGGTCTGGTGGTGGGCATCAGTGCCATCGCCGGCGCCGTCGGCCTGCGTGAGCCCTGGTACAACTACCGGGTCGGCCTGACTGTCAGCGCCTCGCAGGAGCTGAAGATCTATCGCGAAATCCCGACGCTGTTCCTGGCCAACGACCTGACCGGCAACTCCGAGCTGTGCTCGCTGTTCCTGCGCAGCGACTACCGCTCGGGCCTCAATGGCCGGCTGCTGTCGCGCGCGCGCATGCTGTTCATTGCCGAGTTCCCCGAGCTGTTCGGCAAGAAGATCATTGCCGAAATGCGCGGCATGTCTGACGAGCAGGGCCGTTCGCCGTTCTGGGAAAGCCTGGGTCGGCATTTCTTCAAGATGGAGTTCAGCCAGGCCGACTACCTCACCGGCGTGGGCAACAAGTCGTTCATCGCCGAGCTGATGCCCAAGTTCCCGCTGTACACCTGCTTCCTGTCCGAAGCGGCGCGCAGTGTGATCGGCCGTGTGCACAAAGACACCGAGCCGGCGCTGGCCATGCTCAAGCAGGAAGGCTTCAACTACCAGGGCTACGTCGACATCTTCGATGCCGGCCCGGCCATCGAGTGTGACACTGCCAAGATCCGCGCCGTGCGCGAGAGCCAGACCCTGGTGCTGGCGGTAGGTACGCCAGGCGATGACGCGACCCCTTTCATCATCCACAACCGCAAGCGCGACGACTGTCGCATCACTGCTGCACCTGCACGGTTGGCCGCCGGCACCCTGGTGGTCGACCCGTTGACCGCCAAACGCCTGCGCATGGGCGTTGGCGACAATGTCCGCGCGGTGCCGCTGTCGGCCAGCCGGGAGGCCCAGTAAATGACCACGCATTACATCGCAGGCAATTGGCAGGCCGGCCAGGGCGAAACCCTGCAGTCGCTCAACCCGGTGACCCAGGCCGTGATCTGGCAAGGGCAGGGCGCTGACGCGAGCCAGGTCGATGCTGCCGTGCAGGCCGCGCGGCAGGCCTTTCCGGCCTGGGCGCAATTGAGCCTGGAGGCACGTATCGATGTGCTGGAGAAGTTTGCCGCGCAGCTGAAAGTGCATGCCGAGGCCATGGCCCAGTGCATTGGCGAGGAAACCGGGAAGCCGCTGTGGGAATCTGCGACTGAAGTCACCAGCATGATCAACAAGGTGGCGATTTCGGTACAGAGCTACCGCGAGCGCACCGGCGAAAAGAGTGGGCCTCTGGCCGATGCCACGGCTGTTCTGCGGCACAAGCCTCACGGCGTCGTGGCGGTGTTCGGCCCGTACAATTTCCCCGGGCACCTGCCCAATGGCCATATCGTGCCGGCGCTGCTGGCAGGCAACTGCGTGGTGTTCAAACCCAGCGAGCTGACCCCCAAGGTCGCTGAGCTTACCGTCAACTGCTGGATTGCTGCCGGCCTGCCGGCGGGTGTGCTGAACCTGGTGCAGGGCGCACGCGAAACCGGTGTGGCGCTGGCCGCCAACCCAGGTATCGATGGCCTGTTCTTCACCGGCTCCAGCCGCACCGGCAACCTGTTGCATCAACAGTTCGCAGGCCGCCCAGACAAGATTCTGGCCCTGGAAATGGGGGGTAACAACCCGCTCGTGGTGGACGAGGTCAAGGACCTCGACGCGGCGGTGTATACCATTATCCAGTCGGCGTTCATTTCCGCCGGCCAACGCTGCACTTGCGCGCGGCGCCTGCTGGTACCGCAAGGCGCCTGGGGCGATGCACTGATCGCGCGCCTGGTCGAGGTGTGCAAAACCATCACGGTGGGGGCGTTCGATGAACAGCCGGCGCCTTTCATGGGCTCGGTGATTTCGCTGCAGGCGGCTCGGGCGCTGCTTGCCGCCCAGGCCGAACTGGCTGCCAAAGGTGGCGTGAAACTGCTGGAAATGACTCAGCCACAGGCCGATGCTGCACTGCTGACTCCGGGCATTGTCGATGTCACCGCCGTGGCTGACCGCCCGGACGAAGAGTTTTTCGGCCCGCTGTTGCAGGTGATCCGCTACGCCGACTTCGATGCTGCCATCGATGAAGCCAACAACACCCAGTATGGCCTGGCCGCTGGCTTATTGTCTGATTCGCGAGCCCGCTACCAGTACTTCTGGCTGCGCAGTCGCGCGGGCATCGTCAACTGGAACAAACAGCTGACGGGGGCTGCCAGCAGCGCGCCGTTCGGTGGAGTGGGAGCCAGTGGCAACCATCGCGCCAGTGCCTATTACGCAGCCGACTACTGCGCTTACCCCGTGGCTTCGCTGGAGACCGCCAGCCTTGCCTTGCCGGCGACCCTGACGCCGGGCGTCACCCTATAACAACAGGTCACGGAGCCTAGCCGATGAAATCCTATGAAGTGAATTTTGATGGCCTGGTGGGGCCTACCCACAACTATGGCGGCCTGTCTTACGGTAACGTGGCTTCGCAGAGCAATAGCCAGCAGGCGTCCAACCCGCGTGAGGCAGCGCGCCAGGGCCTGGCGAAGATGAAAGCGCTGGCCGACATGGGCTTCAAGCAGGGTGTTCTGGCGCCACAAGAGCGCCCGGACGTGGCGGCGCTGCGCCGCCTGGGGTTCAGTGGCAGCGATGCCGAAGTTATCCAGCGCGCCGCCCGCGAGGCCATGCCGTTGCTGGTGGCCAGTTGCTCGGCCTCGAGCATGTGGGTGGCCAACGCCGCAACAGTCAGCCCGAGTGCCGACACTGCTGACGGTCGCGTGCACTTCACCGCCGCCAACCTCAACTGCAAATATCACCGCAGCATCGAGCACCCGACCACCAGCCGCGTGCTGGGCGCCATGTTCAACGACGAGAAATACTTTGCCCACCACGCCGCGCTGCCTGCCGTGGCACAGTTCGGTGACGAGGGCGCGGCCAACCACACGCGCTTCTGCCGCGCCTATGGCGAGGCTGGCGTGGAGTTCTTTGTCTACGGCCGCAGTGCCTTCGACAGCCGTTACCCGGCGCCACAGAAGTACCCGGCCCGACAAACCCTGGAGGCTTCGCAAGCTGTGGCCCGGCTGCACGGCCTGAGCGATGACGGTGTGGTCTACGCTCAACAGAACCCGGCGGTGATCGACCAGGGTGTGTTCCACAATGATGTGATTTCGGTGGGTAACGGCGAGGTGCTGTTCTACCACGAGGACGCGTTTCTCGAGACCGACGCGGTACTTGGGCAGCTGCGAGCTAAACTGGCCAGCAAGAGTGGCAACTTCCAGGCCATCTGCGTGCCCAGGGCAGCGGTGGCGGTGGAGGACGCGGTGCGTTCCTACCTGTTCAACAGCCAGCTGCTCAGCCGCGACGATGGTTCGATGCTGTTGGTCGTGCCGGAAGAGTGCCGCAACAACGAGCGGGTCTGGGCCTATCTGGGCCAGCTGACCAGCCAGGGAGGCCCGGTGAAGGAGGTCAAGGTGTTCGACCTCAAGCAAAGCATGCAGAACGGCGGCGGCCCGGCCTGCCTGCGTTTGCGCGTGGCTTTGAAGGAAGCGGAGCTGGCGGCGGTCAACCAAGGCGTTATCATGACGGCCACGCTGTATGACACGCTGCTGCAGTGGGTCGACAGGCACTACCGCGATCGCCTTGGCGAAGCAGACCTGGCTGACCCGCAACTGCTGGTGGAATGCCGTACGGCACTGGACGAATTGACCCAGATCCTGAAGTTGGGCTCGGTGTATCCGTTCCAACGCCAACCTTGAAGAGAGACTCTGTAATGACCGACGCCTTGCGCCTGATCCTCGAAGATGAAGACGGCACCCAGCTGGAAACATCCTGCACCCGCTTTGCTGTGGTCTGGCAAGGCAAGGAAGTGTGGATTCAGCAGGATGGCCGTGGCCAGTTGCTGATCGGCGTGGATGTCGAGGAAGACGACACCGAGTATGCCAACTTGCTGCTGCGCCCGATGGCCACCAACCTGGTCAGCCTGCAGCTGGAAATGGAACCGGCAGAACTTGGCGAAGACGACGATCACGTTCATGGCCCTGACTGCGGTCACCACCACTAAGGAAGCACCTATGCTCGCCCTTGGCAAATTGCTTGAGCTGACCCTCACCGATCACGAACCGGCCGAGAAGACCCAAGTGACACCCAAGGGCGCGCGTTTGCGATGGCTGGGGGAGGGCGCGCTCGAAGTGCGCCCGGCCGAAAGCGACGATTGCGGGCTGGACTTGCTGTTGTCCGCCGGCATTCATGGCAATGAAACAGCGCCGATCGAATTGCTCGAGCGGCTGCTGCACGGCGTGGCCAACGGCAAGATCAGGCCCAGGGCACGGGTGCTGTTCCTGTTCGGCAACCCGGCGGCGATCCGCAAGGGCGAGCGCTTTATCGAACAGGACATCAACCGCTTGTTCAATGGCCGCCATGAGCTGTCCAGCGGTTTCGAAGCATTGCGTGCTGCCGAGCTGGAACAGTTCGCCCGGGTGTTCTTCAGCAAGCCAGGGCGCAACCGCCTGCATTACGACCTGCATACTGCCATCCGCGGTTCGAAGATCGAGCAATTCGCCTTGTACCCTTATAAAGAGGGACGCAAGCACTCCCGTCGCGAACTGGCGCGCCTGGCGGCGGCAGGTATGGAGGCGGTGTTGCTGCAAAGCAAGTCGTCCATCACCTTCAGCGCTTTCACCTACGAGCAACTTGAGGCTGAAGCTTTCACCCTGGAGTTGGGCAAGGCCCGTCCGTTCGGCCAGAACGAGCAGGTGAACCTCGACAAGCTCGAAGAGCGGCTGATCCGCATCATCGAGGCTACCGAGCCAGAGGACGAAAGTTCGCTGGATGGCCTGCAGCTGTTCAGTGTTTCCCGCGAAATCATCAAGCACAGCGACAGCTTCCACCTGCACCTGCCGGCGGACATCGAAAACTTCTCCGAGCTGAGCAAGGGTTACCTGCTGGCTGAAGACCTGGCCGAGATGCGCTGGGTGGTCGAGGAGGAGGGTGCGCGCATCATCTTCCCCAACCCCAAGGTCAAGAACGGCTTGCGCGCCGGCATTCTGATCGTGCCGGATTCGGGGCAGCGCCTGGGGTGAGACCGGTGTCGCCTGTTTCGCGGGTGAACCCGCTCCTACGAGATATGTGCAAGGTCTCAGTGTGGCGCCGTGCCCGTAGGAGCGGGTTTACCCGCGAAACAGGCGACACAGTTTCGGATCCTATCCTTGATGAAAACCCTTTAATTCACCGCCTGTTCCATTTTCCCCTCCCTTGAGCGGTAATTGGCTTGCCAGTGGCGAAACACAGGATTTAGCATCCGGTCATGTCGTTTTCGTTTGCATAGCCCGAAAAACCGTCCAAACGATGGCTTCTATCGTATAAACACACTGCATCGAGACTGCAGGACCGATATAATGCGGCCCTTTGCCGTCGTTTCGTCGACGCGTTTGCCCAACAGGGCCGCCGTTTCCGTGGAAGAACCTATGAAAAGCGCAGAAATCCGTGAAGCCTTCCTTCGCTTCTTCGAAGAGCAGGGACATACCCGAGTCGCCTCCAGTTCGCTGATCCCGAACAACGACCCGACCCTGCTGTTCACCAACGCAGGCATGAACCAGTTCAAGGACTGCTTCCTCGGTGCGGAGAAGCGCGCCTACACGCGTGCTGTCAGCAGCCAGAAGTGCGTGCGTGCCGGTGGCAAGCACAACGACCTGGAAAACGTCGGTTACACCGCGCGTCACCACACCTTCTTCGAAATGCTGGGCAACTTCAGCTTCGGCGACTATTTCAAGCGCGACGCCATTACCTTTGCCTGGACCTTCCTGACGTCTGAGCAGTGGCTGAACCTGCCCAAGGAAAAGCTCTGGGTTACCGTCTACGCCACCGACGACGAAGCCTACGACATCTGGACCAAGGAAGTCGGCGTGCCGGCCGAGCGCATGGTGCGCATTGGCGATAACAAGGGCGCCCCGTACGCCTCCGACAACTTCTGGACCATGGGCGATACCGGCCCGTGCGGCCCGTGCACCGAGATTTTCTACGATCACGGCCCGGATATCTGGGGTGGTCCACCCGGCTCGCCAGAAGAAGACGGTGACCGCTACATCGAGATCTGGAACAACGTCTTCATGCAGTTCAACCGCACTGCCGACGGTGTGTTGCACCCGCTGCCAGCGCCGTCGGTGGACACCGGCATGGGCCTGGAGCGTGTCAGCGCCGTGCTGCAGCACGTGCATTCGAACTACGAGATCGACCTGTTCCAGAACCTGCTGGCTGCCGCAGCCAAGGCCATCGGTTGCAGCAATGACGGCCAGGCTTCGCTGAAAGTGGTCGCCGACCACATCCGTTCGTGCGGCTTCCTGATTGCCGACGGCGTGCTGCCGTCCAACGAGGGCCGTGGCTACGTGCTGCGCCGCATCATTCGCCGCGCTTGCCGTCACGGCAACAAGCTGGGCGCCAAGGGCAGCTTCTTCTACCAGATCGTTGCCGCACTGGCCGCTGAAATGGGCGAAGCCTTCCCGGAGCTGAAGAGCCAGCAAGCGCACATCGAGCGCGTGCTCAAGGCCGAAGAAGAGCAGTTCGCCAAGACCCTGGAGCAGGGCCTGCGCATCCTCGAGCAAGACCTGGCCCAGCTGAAAGGCGACGTGGTACCGGGCGACGTGGTGTTCAAGCTGTACGACACCTATGGCTTCCCGATGGACCTGACTGCCGACATCGCCCGTGAGCGTGAGCTGACTATCGACGAAGCCGGCTTCGAGCGTGAAATGGACGCACAGCGTGAGCGCGCCCGTTCTGCCAGCGCGTTCGGCATGGATTACAACAGCGTGGTCAAGGTCGACAGCGCCACCGAGTTCCTCGGTTACGACGCCACCGAGGGCCAGGGCAAGATCATCGCCCTGTACAAGGACGGCCAATCCGTTGACCAGCTGGGTGAAGGCGAGCAGGGCGTTGTGGTGCTCGACCGCACGCCGTTCTACGCCGAGTCCGGTGGTCAGGTCGGTGACAGCGGCTTCCTGCAGGCGGGTGCTGCACGCTTCGACGTGCGTGATACCACCAAGACCGGCGGCGCCTTCCTGCACCACGGCGTGGTGGCCAGCGGTGCGCTGGTGATCGGTTCGCCAGTCGAGGCCAAGGTCGATGCCGACGTACAGCACGCCACCTCGTTGAATCACTCCGCCACCCACCTGCTGCACGAAGCATTGCGCCAGGTACTGGGCGAGCATGTACAGCAGAAGGGCTCGCTGGTCGACAGCCAGCGCCTGCGTTTCGACTTCAGCCACTTCGAAGCGGTGAAGCCGGAGCAGATCAAGCAGCTGGAAGACATCGTCAACCGCGAGATTCGCAAGAACACCCCGGTTGAAACCGAACTGACCGACATCGAAACTGCCAAGGCCAAAGGCGCAATGGCGCTGTTCGGCGAGAAATACGGCGACACCGTGCGTGTGCTGAGCATGGGCGGTGATTTTTCGGTGGAGTTGTGCGGCGGTATCCACGCCAAGCGCACCGGTGACATCAGCCTGTTCAAGATCATCAGCGAAGGCGGCGTAGCCTCTGGCGTGCGCCGTATCGAAGCCGTAACCGGTGCCGCTGCGCTGGCCTACCTGAACGCTGCCGAAGAGCAGGTCAAGGAAGCCGCGCAACTGGTCAAGGGTAACCGCGACAACCTGATCGACAAGCTGTCGGCTGTGCTTGAGCGCAACCGCCAGCTGGAGAAGCAGCTGGAACAGCTGCAGGCCAAGGCCGCCAGCGCCGCCGGGGACGATCTCTCCAACGCGGCTGTTGAGGTCAAGGGTGCCAAGGTCCTCGCCGCCCGCCTGGATGGGCAGGATGGCAAGGCCCTGCTGGCCCTGGTCGATCAGCTGAAGAACAAGCTCGGCCACGCAGTGATCCTGCTGGGCAGCGAGCATGAGGGCAAGGTTGTGCTGGTGGCCGGCGTGACCAAGGACCTCTCCAGCCAACTCAAGGCTGGCGATCTGATGAAACAAGCCGCTGCGGCGGTGGGTGGCAAGGGCGGCGGCCGTCCGGACATGGCCCAGGGTGGTGGCGTCGACGTCGCTGCGCTGGACCAGGCCCTGGCGCTGGCCGTGCCATTCGCAGAGCAGGGACTTTGAGATGAAGGGGTGGATGGTCCAGTGGTCACGCAGGCCACTCCCGTCCACCCCTTCATGTTGGATTGTTTTTTGGGGCCCTGTATGGGCTGAGGCACCATTGAAATGGCGTTGATCGTACAGAAATTTGGCGGCACCTCTGTCGGTTCCATCGAGCGGATCGAGCAGGTAGCCGAAAAGGTCAAGAAACACCGTGAAGCGGGCGACGACCTGGTGGTTGTGCTGTCGGCCATGAGCGGTGAAACCAATCGCCTGATCGACCTGGCCAAGCAGATCACCGATCAGCCGGTTCCTCGTGAACTGGACGTGATCGTGTCGACGGGTGAGCAGGTCACCATTGCCCTGCTGACCATGGCCTTGATCAAGCGTGGTGTGCCAGCGGTGTCCTACACCGGCAACCAGGTGCGTATTCTCACCGACAGCTCGCACAACAAGGCGCGCATTCTGCAAATCGACGACCAGAAGATTCGTGCCGACCTCAAGGAAGGCCGCGTGGTCGTGGTTGCAGGCTTCCAGGGCGTCGACGAGCACGGCAGCATCACTACCCTGGGTCGTGGTGGCTCTGATACCACCGGCGTGGCCCTGGCGGCGGCGCTGAAGGCTGATGAGTGCCAGATCTACACTGATGTTGATGGCGTCTACACCACCGACCCGCGCGTCGTGCCACAGGCTCGTCGCCTGGAGAAGATCACCTTCGAAGAGATGCTGGAAATGGCCAGCCTTGGTTCCAAGGTGCTGCAGATCCGTTCGGTGGAGTTCGCCGGCAAGTACAACGTTCCGCTGCGCGTGCTGCACAGCTTCAAGGAGGGTCCGGGTACCCTCATTACCATTGATGAAGAGGAATCCATGGAACAGCCGATCATTTCCGGTATCGCCTTCAACCGTGATGAAGCAAAGCTGACCATTCGCGGCGTGCCGGATACCCCGGGCGTGGCCTTCAAGATCCTCGGCCCGATCAGCGCTTCGAACATCGAAGTCGACATGATCGTGCAGAACGTTGCTCACGATAACACCACCGACTTCACCTTCACCGTGCACCGCAACGAGTACGAGAAGGCGCAGAGCGTGCTGGAAAACACTGCGCGCGAAATCGGCGCCCGTGAAGTGATCGGCGACACCAAGATCGCCAAGGTCTCGATCGTTGGCGTCGGCATGCGTTCGCACGCCGGTGTTGCCAGCTGCATGTTCGAAGCCCTGGCCAAGGAGAGCATCAACATCCAGATGATCTCCACTTCCGAGATCAAGGTTTCGGTGGTGCTCGAAGAGAAGTACCTGGAGCTGGCCGTACGCGCGCTGCATACCGCGTTCGATCTGGATGCTCCTGCCCGACAGGGCGAGTAAGGCGCTGCCTGGAAGGGCGCGGCTTGCCGCGCCCTTCGCGTTTCTGCTCGCCGCGCAGGTCCTGTCCTGCCTTGTGCGGCGAGTAACCGGGGCCATGGTCGTCGTCCGCGACCCGGGCCCGATATCCAAGACTGTTACCCCTGAATGTTTTGCGTAAGGAGAAAGCTATGTTGATTCTGACTCGTCGGTGCGCCGAGAGCCTGATCATTGGAGACGGCGAGATCACCGTGACGGTGCTTGGCGTCAAAGGCAACCAGGTGCGTATTGGCGTGAGCGCCCCGAAAGAAGTGGCAGTTCACCGCGAGGAAATCTACCTGCGGATCAAGAAGGAGAAGGATGAAGAGCCAAGCCTTTAATTTTTTTGAAGTTTTTTTCAAAAAAAGGGTTGCAAAGGTGAAAGAGGTTCTTTAATATTCGCCTCGTGTTGCGGTGAGGTGGCCGAGTGGCCGAAGGCGCTCCCCTGCTAAGGGAGTATACCTCATAAGGGTATCGGGGGTTCGAATCCCCCCTTCACCGCCATTATTTGCGTAGGGCGCTGTAAACGGTAGGAACGCTAAGTAGTTGTTTTATAACGAAAAGCTTCTTGCAATAATGTTTCAGCGACCTATAATGCGCGGCAAGACACGGACTCATAGCTCAGCTGGATAGAGTACTCGGCTACGAACCGAGCGGTCGCAGGTTCGAATCCTGCTGAGTCCGCCACTTTTGAAGTGGCTTTGTTTGCAAGGCTGCTTCAATCAACCAGCGGTATCTGGTCTAAAACTGCCAATCGCGGACTCATAGCTCAGCTGGATAGAGTACTCGGCTACGAACCGAGCGGTCGCAGGTTCGAATCCTGCTGAGTCCGCCACTTTCTTGAAGTGGTTCTGCTTGCAAAGCCATTTCAGTCAACCAGCGGTAATCTGGTTTAAAACTGCCAATCGCGGACTCATAGCTCAGCTGGATAGAGTACTCGGCTACGAACCGAGCGGTCGCAGGTTCGAATCCTGCTGAGTCCGCCACTTTTTGAAGTGGTTCTGCTTGCAAAGCCATTTCAGTCAACCAGTGGTAATCTGGTCTAAAACTACCACCACGGACTCATAGCTCAGCTGGATAGAGTACTCGGCTACGAACCGAGCGGTCGCAGGTTCGAATCCTGCTGAGTCCGCCATACCCCATCAAGAAGCCCGCTCGATTGAGCGGGCTTTTTGTTTGTGCGCCAATGAATTCTTGAGTCTGCCGATCTACGCTCTTCTGTAATGATTGCGGTGTAGTTTGGAGCCGCTGAGCGGCCTCAAAATCAAATGTGCTTTCCCATCCACAACAACCGTCGCACTGATAGCTTCGAGCGTTGTCCCAGCTTTATCACGCAAACGATTGTTCTGGCCAAAAATTTAAGCGATCTAACAGCTTTAGCAGTGTATGATTGCGCCCGTCAGCCCCGCCGGGGCTTGTGGAAAACCACCATGGACTTACCCAGTAGTTACTCGCTAACACGATTCATACAGAAAGATCTGACCGATTGATTCCCTCGGCGTGCTCCGCTGCTGGGAGTGGAGTTCGCCTATGACCGAAGTAGAAGTTAAAAAAGCGCAAGAAAGCCTGCAGGATCGCCTGGCCCAGGTGGTCGAACTGCTGCAGCGCCAGCGCATGGTCGAAGACCTGACCCATCGCCAGGAAGGCGCGCACAACGACCTGGTGGAAAACCTGGTCCACCGCCAGAACCTCGTCGAGCTGCAGCGCAAGCTCGATGACCTGCACCCCGCCGACATCGCCTACATCCTCGAAGCCTTGCCCCTGGAAGATCGCCTGACGGTCTGGCAGCTGGTGCGCTCGGAGCGCGATGGCGACATCCTGCTGGAAGTTTCCGATTCGGTTCGCCAATCGCTGATCGCCGACATGGACGATCACGAGCTGCTGGCTGCCGCCAAGGAGATGGACGCCGACGAACTGGCCGACCTCGCCCCAGAGCTGCCGCGTGACGTTGTTCACGAGCTGATGGAAACCCTCGATGCCCAGCAACGCGAGCGGGTGCGTTCGGCGCTGAGCTACGACGAGGAGCAGGTTGGTGCGCTGATGGACTTCGAGATGGTCACCATCCGCGAAGACGTCAGCCTGGAAGTGGTGCTGCGCTACCTGCGCCGCCTGAAAGAACTGCCGAACCACACCGACAAATTGTTCGTGGTCGATTACGACGGCATCCTCAAGGGGGTATTGCCGATCAAGCGCCTGCTGGTCAACGACCCGGAGAAGAAGGTGGCGGAGGTCATGGCGACCGACCCTGTCTCCTTCCAGCCCGAGGAAGATGCCTACGATGCAGCGCAGGCTTTCGAGCGTTATGACCTGGTATCCGCCCCGGTGGTGGACAAGAGCGAACGCCTGATCGGCCGTCTGACCATCGACGAAATGGTTGACCTGATCCGTGAGGAAAGCGAGAGCGAAGTCCTCAACATGGCGGGTCTGCGTGAAGAGGAAGATATTTTCGCCTCGGTCTGGCGTTCGTTCCGCAACCGTTGGGCGTGGCTGGCAATCAACCTCATTACCGCGTTCGTTGCTTCGCGAGTGATCGGGTTGTTCGAAGGTTCGATTGAAAAGCTGGTGGCGTTGGCTGCGTTGATGCCGATCGTTGCGGGTATTGGTGGTAACTCTGGTAACCAGACCATCACCATGATCGTCCGCGCCATGGCCCTGGACCAAGTGTCGCCAGGCAATACCAGCCGCTTGATGCGCAAGGAGTTGGCGGTGTCGCTGATCAACGGCCTGGTTTGGGGCGGCGTGATTGGTGCGGTGGCTTTCTGGCTGTATGGCAGCTGGTCGCTGGGGGTGGTGATGACCGCGGCGATGACCTTGAACTTGTTATTGGCGGCGCTGATGGGCGTGCTGATCCCGATGACCTTGGCCCGCTTGGGGCGCGACCCTGCGATGGGCGCGAGTGTGATGATCACTGCTGTGACCGACAGCGGTGGTTTCTTCATCTTCCTTGGGCTGGCCACGCTGTTCCTGTTGTAAGCCAGTCCTCCCTGTGGGAACAATCCCGCAGGGAAATGGCCTTGCTGCCAGTAAGACGCCCACAAAAAAGCCAGCTTACGCTGGCTTTTTCGTGTTCGCTGCAGCCCCTCAGGAGGCGTCTGCGGCCATTTCCACATCGTGAGCGATGAGGGCGACCAGAGCGTTCTGCTGGCGGTGGGACAGTTGGCGGAAACGCTGCAGCAACTCGCGCTCATGCAGGGACAGTTCAGGGCTGTCCAGGCGCATGCTCAGTTCGTCACCCAGCGCACCTTCCTGGATAAGGCTCTGTTCCAGGCGTGCAATGATCTCGGAGTTCATGCTGCGGTGGTGGTTGCGTGCTACCTCGGCAATGCGCTCACGCATTCCGTCAGGCAGGCGGACGACGAACTTGTCAGCAGTGCGGCTCGAATAAATAGCCTGTTTCATTGGGCGCATATAAATTGACCAGAGTTTGGTTCAGGGGAAGCGGTTCTCAAATTGGCCGCACGGGATGGAAGTACGACCGTGGCGACGACAAAATGTTCAACCGCCAGTGAAAAATGGATGCTCATCTTGCCTCATGGTCGCCGTTTGCTTGGCGTCAATTATGTGACAAATAGTGATCCGGATAAAGGCTTTATGCCAGTACCAATTATCAGAAATGAGCACTGGTTTGAAAAGTTTTACATGCTCTGGCTAGCCTGGCCGTCAGTCTTTTGCCGTCAACAATCGGTAAAACGCAGAAAAATGCCCAGAAAAGCCCTAGAATGCGCCGGTTCCCTCCATAGAGCATAGTGGCTATGCAACATGACGCAAGCGACCGCCGATCAGGGACGGGCCGGTTGATATTTCTGGTTGGGCCGTCGGGTTCCGGGAAAGATTCCCTGATCGACGCGTCGCGTGAGCAACTGGCCGCCGCCGGGGTAGAAATTGCCCGCCGGGTCATCACCCGTTCGGCCGAAGCCAAGGGCGAAGCTGCCCAAGGGGTCACGCCTGAGCAGTTTGATACCTTGCGTGCGCAGGGTGCGTTTGCCATGCACTGGCGGGCCAATGGCCTGGACTATGGCATACCCCGGCAGGTGGACCAGTGGTTGGCGGCGGGGAGGGCAGTGCTGGTGAATGGCTCGCGGGCTTATCTGCCAGAGGCCCGTCAGCGCTATCCGGATTTGTTGGCCGTGTTGGTCGAGGTCAAGCCTGAGGTGCTGCGCCAGCGCTTGCTGGCCCGGGGCCGGGAAAGCGCAGAAGAAGTGGAGCAGCGCCTGGCGCGCAGCGCACGCTTGCAAGCTGCAGCCGACCCGTCGGTGCATGTGCTGGATAATTCTTCCACACTGGAGGCGGCGGTCGCCGCATTCGTTTCGCTGCTTCGCGATCAGGGCGTACTACCGCGGGGATAGCAGCCGCAGAAAAGGATTACGCGAAAAAGCCCAGTTCAGGCATGACAAACGCCAGCATGCTGGTTAACATGCTGGCCATCCCGCTGTGCAGCGCTCGCTGCCGGTCGTAGCGTCTCAGTAGCTCAATTGGATAGAGCATCCCCCTCCTAAGGGGAAGGTTGCAGGTTCAATTCCTGCCTGGGACGCCATTCTCGTCATTCCCATTATTGTCTCCGTCGCCTTTGTCGCCGCCGTGCTGCTGTTGACAGCACCTGCGCGTGGCCAGCGCTGTCATGCATCACGTTCGTGGGCTAACACCGCGCTTGACGCCAGCCGCTGGCGCATCAGGAAGTACCCCGCCACCACCAGCAGTACCGTCAGCACCGTGAACCAGAATTGGAAACGCGATGCCGGGTCGAACGCCTGGGTGCCGATGACTGCCAGCAAGGCGAACAGCGCAATGATATTGGTGTAGGGGAACAGCCAGGCACGGAAGGCGTTTGGGGCGACCGCTTCGTGGCGGGTTTTCACGCGCATGGCCACGTGGGCGATGATGATGAAGATCCATACGACCATGACCAGGCTGCCGGTACTCTTGGCCAAGGTCATGAACAGGTCGCCGCCACTGACAAAGTGCACGGTCAGGATCATCGTGCAGATCGACAGGCTCAGCAGCAGTGCATTGATCGGTACGCCCTTGGCACTGGTGCGCGAGAAGAGCTTGGGCGCGTGACCGCGCTGGCTCAGCGAGAACAGCATGCGTGAGTTGGAGAACATGAACGAGTTCATCACCGACATGAACGAGACGAACAGCACCAGTTTCATGGCCACTGCAGCACCACCGAACCCGGCCAGGCTGAACAGCGAAACATAGGGCGAGGCCAGGTTGGCCTTGTCGGTCCAGGGCAGGCAAAGGATCAGGATCGACACAGAACCTACGTAGAACAGCATCACCCGCAGTATCACGCTCTTGATCGCGCGGATCACGTTTTGTCGCGGGTTCTCTGACTCACCCGCGGCCACAGCGGCAATTTCGCTGCCGCCCAGGGAGAAAATGACCACGATAACGCCGGCCATCACCGGTGACAGGCCGTTGGGCATGAAGCCGTCATGGGCGGTGAGGTTGATCAGGCCGGGGGCGGGAATCTCACTGTGCAGGCCGAGCAGGATCGAGACGCCCAGCAGCATGAAGATGAGGATGGTGGCGACCTTCATCGCAGCCAGCCAATACTCTACTTCGGCAAACGAACGCACCGAGTAGGCGTTGCTGGCCATGAGTGTCACCAGCATCAGGAAGGCGCCTGCCCAGATCGGTAGCCAGGGCAGGAAGTCATGCAGGATGGCGCCCAGCAGTACCGCTTCCAGGGTGATGGTCATCATCGACTTGAACCAGTACAGCCAGCCGACCGCAAACCCAGCCCAGTCGCCGAGGTAGGTGTTGGCGTAGGTCGAGAACGACCCTGCATCCGGGTTGCGGCAGGCCATTTCGCCCAGCATGAACATGACCAGGGTGACCACCAGGCCACCAATGAAATACGACAGTATGGCCGCGGGCCCTGCCGATGCGATCAGTGAGCCCGAGCCCATGAACAGCCCTGCACCGATCACCCCACCCAGCGCGATCATGGTGATATGCCGCTGCTTGAGGCTTTGCTTCAAACCGTGTGATTGCATTTCCTTGTCCTCTCTTATTTTAGGGGGGATCCGGCATCGTTCCCCTACGCAGGCATCGTCATGCGCCTGCGTCCACGCGTGGCAAATAGCTACCAGCCTGCCACCCTGGACAATAAGGCCAAGGACCTCAAACGAATTCTCTGCACAACATCCTGCCGATTTTTCCTGAGACCGGTCATGGCGCCGGTAGCGGTGCAGTTGGCGAAGCCATGCACCACCTGAACATCGACGCTACCGGACGCCTTCAAACCGTTCAGGCTGGGTCGCCTTGGACGAACCGCGGCGCTCTCCTTACCGGCCGCTGCCACTCCCTCATACCGGGCGAGCCGCTTGTTGCTCTTCATCCACACCGCCGTCCACCTTGGCGACCTGCTCTTGCGCTTTCTCCTCGATCTTGCGCTCGATGTCTTCTTTCATGCGCTGGGCGATCAACTCGTCGACCTTTGCTTTCATTTCGGGCGGCAGGGCGTCGTACTCTTCTTCGGTCAGGCCTATTTCACGCAGCAGTTTTTCCTTGATCATCTCGCCGGGCGACTTGGACATGAAGTCGTGAAATTCCTGCCGGGCAGTCTTGGGCGGCAGGGGTTCTCCGATGACCGGCTCAGTGGTCGCAGAACCCAGGTTTTGCAGCATCACCTTGAACTTGGCAAAGGCTTCTGCACGAGCATCCTCAGCGTTTTGCTGAGCGGTGCTGCCCCCGCTCTGTTGTTGGCTCGCGGTGTTGGCGGTGGTTATTGGCGTGCGCAGCGGTGCAATCTGGGCCACTGTCTGCTCATCGCTGGTGTACCGAGGCTGGTGGAGCGTGGGCTGCCAGCTGACGCCGTTAGGGGCGATTATCATGTTTCCTCCTTGGAAATCTCGTTGGCAGGTACCAAGCGCAAAAGCCATGCCAGCGCTGTGCCGGTCGAAATCAGGGCGTTGGCGCTATTTCGGTTGCACGCGGGTGGGCATATGCTTGCCCGTGATAGGCATCATCTTGCCGCTCGCGGCAATCAACACCACTGTCGGCAGCCCCTTGATCGGAGCGCAGTTGCTGGGCATCAGGGAGAGCGTCCATGAGTCAAGACACCAGGCCGGTACCTGCCGGCTTCAGTGAACAGCAATTGCACACCTTGTTCGATTTGATCAGCGATGGCATCTGGGACTGGAATGCCAATACCGGTTACGTCTATCGCAACCCGGGCTGGTACAGCATGCTGGGTTATGCCAGCCACTCCATGGCCAACTCGGTATTTACCTGGGAAAGCGTGATCCATCCCGAAGACTACCCACGGGTAATGGCCCATTTCGAGGCCTATATCAATCACCGCAACGAGCGCTACCGCATTGAATACCGTTGCCGTTGTCAGGACGGCAGCTACATCTGGATCGAAGACAGCGGCTACATCATCGCGCATAACGAGGACGGTTCCGTGGCGCGCATGCTGGGTGCGCATCGCAATATCGACGCTGGCAAGCGTTTGGTGTCTCAGCTGGAACAGAAGAACCAGTCGCTGGAGTTTCAGGTGGCCGAACGCACCCGTGAGTTGTCCTGGGTGAACCAGCAGTTGCAGCGGCAACTGGACGAAAACCGTGAATTGGCCGAACGCGATGCGTTGACCCGTGTCGCCAACCGTTACCGGCTGGAGAGCGCGTTGCAGCTGGAGTGCCAGCGCGCCCAGCGCTTCCGCCAGCCGTTGTCGCTGATTGCCATGGACATGGATGATTTCAAGCCGATCAACGACCGCTACGGTCACGCCCGTGGCGATGCGGCGCTGGTCCGGGTGGCCGAAAGCCTGCGCACCTGCTTGCGCGAGCTGGACCTGCTGGCGCGCTGGGGCGGCGACGAGTTCGTCATCGTGCTGCCGCAGACCGCGCTGGGGGAGGCGCTGGATGTGGCGGCGCGCTTGCGTCAGGTGCTGGAGCAGGTGGAGCCGGTGGGTGATTGCCGGCTGACCATGAGCTATGGCGTGGTGCAATGGCGGGAAGGGGAGGACCAGCACGCGCTTCTGGCACGTGCCGACAAGGCGCTCTACAGGGCCAAGGGGACAGGCAAGAACGCAATTGCCGAGTAGCTAGCCCCTCAAAGAGTGTGCGGTTCTCTGGAGGCTTAGGGTTCTCTGGAGGCTTGGATGGCCTGAATGAAAAAAGACCCGCAGCGCCTCTCGGCGCAGCGGGCCAAATCGGCCTCGGCCGCTTCAGTGTCAGATATGCAAGGCGTGGCCCAGGGCGCGCAGTGCGGCTTCCTGTACCGCTTCACCGAGCGTTGGGTGGGCATGAATGGTGCCGGCCACATCTTCCAGGCGCGCGCCCATCTCCAGCGATTGGGCAAACGCGATGGACAGCTCGGAAACCGCCACGCCAACCGCCTGCCAGCCCAGGATCAAGTGGTTGTCGCGCCGCGCCACCACGCGCACAAAACCGCTTTTCGATTCCAGGCTCATGGCCCGGCCGTTGGCGGCAAACGGGAACTGCGCGACGATGCAGTCCAGGCCCTGCTGGCTGGCTTGTTCCGGGGTCTTGCCGACCACCACCACTTCCGGGTCGGTAAAGCAAACGGCGGCAATCGCTGCCGGTTCGAAGCGTCGGGCCTTGCCGGCGATGATTTCGGCGACCATCTCGCCCTGGGCCATGGCCCGGTGCGCCAGCATCGGTTCGCCAGCGACGTCGCCAATGGCCCAGACGTTGTGCATGCTGGTGTGACAGCGCTCGTCGATGGCAATGGCGGCGCCGTTCATCTTCAGGTCCAGGCATTCCAGGTTGAAGCCTTTGGTGCGCGGCCGGCGGCCCACGGCCACCAGTACCTGGTCGGCCTCGAGGCGCAGTTGCCCACCCTTACCGTCGCTGGCCAGCAGGCAGCCATTTTCGTAGCCCTCGACGCTGTGGCCCAGGTGCAGCGCTATGCCCAGTTTCTTCAGCGACTCGGCCACCGGGGCGGTCAATTCGCTGTCGTAGGTCGGCAGGATGCGCTCACGCGCTTCCACCACACTCACCTGTGCACCCAGCTTGCGATAGGCAATGCCCAGCTCTAGGCCGATATAGCCACCGCCGACCACTACCAGGTGTTGCGGCAGGGTTTTCGGCGCCAGGGCTTCGGTCGAGGAAATCACCGGGCCACCCAGCGGCAGCATAGGCAGTTCGACACTGCTGGAACCGGTCGCCAGCAACAGATGCTCGCACTGGATACGCTGTCCATCGACTTCGACCTGCTTGCCGTCCAGCACCTTGGCCCAGCCATGCATCACTTTCACCCCGTGCTTTTTCAGCAGGGCGGCAACACCGGTGGTCAGACGGTCGACAATGCCGTCCTTCCAGGTGACGCTCTGGCCGATGTCCAGGCGCGGCGAAGCCACGCTGATGCCCAGCGGCGAGGGTTCGGTAAAGCGCGAGGCCTGGTGAAACTGCTCGGCCACGTGGATCAGCGCCTTGGACGGGATGCAGCCGATGTTCAGGCAGGTGCCGCCCAGTGCCTGGCCTTCCACCAGTACGGTAGGAATGCCCAGTTGCCCGGCGCGGATGGCTGCTACATAGCCGCCAGGGCCGCCGCCGATGATCAACAGGGTAGTCTGGATAATCTGTTGCATGCTCACTCCACGAACAGGCAGGCGGGTTGTTCGAGCAGGCCACGCACGGCCTGGATGAACAGGGCGGCGTCCATGCCATCGACCACGCGGTGGTCGAACGAGCTGGACAGGTTCATCATCTTGCGCACGACGATCTGGCCGTCGATCACCACTGGCCGTTCGACCATGCGGTTGACCCCGACGATTGCCACTTCCGGGGTGTTGACCACCGGCGTGCTGACAATGCCACCCAGGGCGCCAAGGCTGGTCAGGGTGATGGTCGAGCCGGACAGCTCTTCACGGCTGGCCTTGTTGTTACGTGCAGCGTTGGCCAGGCGCGAAATCTCGCCGGCATTGGCCCACAGGCTGCCTGCTTCGGCGTGGCGCAGCACGGGCACCATCAGGCCGTTGTCACCTTGAGTGGCAATGCCCACATGCACCGCGCCATGGCGGGTGATGATCTGCGCTTCGTCGTCGTAGGTCGCGTTGATCTGCGGGAAGTCACGCAGCGCCACGACCAGGGCGCGTACCAGGAATGGCAGCAAGGTCAGCTTGCCACGGCTGTCGCCGTGCTTGCTGTTGAGTTGCTGGCGCAGGGCCTCCAGGGCGGTGACGTCGATTTCCTCGACATAACTGAAGTGCGCGACCCGGCGTTTGGCGTCCTGCATGCGCTGGGCGATCTTGCGGCGCAGGCCGATCACTGGCACCTGCTCGCTGTCGGTGCGCTTGGCATAACCATCAGGTGCTTGCCCGGCATTGCTTTGCGGCCTGCTCATGAAGGCGTCGAGGTCTTCGTGCAGAATGCGCCCGGCCGGGCCGCTACCATGCACATAACGCAGTTCGATACCGGCGTCCAGGGCGCGTTTGCGCACGGCAGGCGAGGCCAGCGGCTTGTCGCCCGGCTGGCGCGGCACGATGGGCGCAGCTTCGTGGTTGGCGGGCGCCTGGTACACGGCGGGTTTTACGTCTTTCTGCGGTTCCGGCTTGGCTGCAATGGGGGCAGCCGGGGCCTCTACCGGTTTTGGCTGAGGCACATCCACATGGTTGCCGCTGCCTTCCACTTCGATGCGGATCAGTTCGCTACCGACCGCCATCACTTCCCCGGGCTGGCCACCCAGGGCCAACACCTTGCCGCTGACCGGCGAGGGGATTTCCACGGTGGCCTTGTCGGTCATGACGTCGGCCACCACCTGGTCCTCGGCGATGATGTCGCCGACCTTGACGAACCATTCCACCAACTCGACCTGCGCGATGCCTTCGCCAATGTCCGGCATCTTGATGACGTGCGTGCCCATTCAGACCTCCATGACCTTTTTCAGTGCCGCACCTACCCGCGAAGGGCCTGGGAAGTAAGCCCATTCCTGTGCGTGAGGGTAGGGGGTGTCCCAGCCGGTGACGCGTTCGATCGGCGCCTCCAGGTGGTGGAAGCAGTGCTCCTGCACCAGCGACACCAGCTCGGCACCGAAGCCGCAGGTGCGGGTGGCCTCGTGCACCACCACGCAACGGCCGGTCTTCTTCACCGACTCGACGATGGTGTCCAGGTCCAGCGGCCAGAGGCTGCGCAGGTCGATCACTTCGGCATCGACGCCGCTTTCTTCGGCGGCCACCTGGGCCACGTACACCGTGGTGCCGTAGGTCAGCACGGTCACGTCATTGCCAGGGCGGGTAATGGCGGCCTTGTCCAGCGGTACGGTGTAATAACCGTCGGGCACGGCGCTGTGCGGGTGCTTCGACCACGGTGTTACCGGGCGGTCGTGGTGGCCATCGAACGGGCCGTTGTACAGGCGTTTGGGCTCCAGGAAGATTACCGGGTCGTCGCATTCGATCGAGGCAATCAACAGACCTTTGGCGTCATAAGGGTTGGACGGCATCACGGTGCGCAGGCCGCACACCTGGGTGAACATCGCTTCCGGGCTCTGGCTGTGAGTCTGGCCGCCATAGATGCCGCCGCCGCAAGGCATGCGCAGGGTCAGCGGGGCAATGAACTCGCCGGCCGAACGGTAACGCAGGCGGGCCAGCTCGGAGACGATCTGGTCGGAGGCCGGGTAGAAGTAGTCGGCGAACTGGATCTCCACCACCGGGCGCAGGCCATAGGCACCCATGCCCACGGCGGTACCGACGATGCCGCTCTCGGAGATGGGCGCGTCGAACACGCGCGATTTGCCGTACTTGTTCTGCAGGCCTTCGGTGCAGCGGAACACGCCGCCGAAGTAACCGACGTCCTGGCCGTACACCACCACATTGTCGTCGCGCTCAAGCATGACATCCATGGCCGAGCGCAGGGCCTGGATCATGGTCATGGTAGTGGTGGCCATGGCGGTTTCCGGGTTGATGCTGTTGTTGTGGTCGTTCATCTCAAACCCCCAGTTCCTGGCGTTGACGGCGCAGGTGTTCGGGCATCTCCTTGTACACATCCTCGAACATCGAGGCGGCGCTCGGGATGTGCCCGTTGGCCAGGGTGCCGTATTGCTCGGCTTCTTTCTGTGCGGCAATTACCGCAGCTTCGAGCTCGGCCGTGACGGCCTGGTGTTCTTCCTCGGACCAGTGGCCGATCTTGATCAGGTGCTGCTTCAGGCGGGCGATCGGGTCACCCAGCGGGAAGTGGCTCCAGTCGTCGGCAGGGCGGTACTTGGAGGGATCGTCCGACGTCGAGTGCGGGCCGGCACGGTAGGTGACCCACTCGATCAGGCTTGGGCCCAGGCCGCGGCGGGCGCGCTCGGCCGCCCAGCGCGAGGCGGCGTACACGGCGACGAAGTCGTTGCCGTCAACCCGCAGCGAAGCAATACCGCAACCCACGCCACGGCCGGCAAAGGTGGTCGACTCGCCACCGGCGATGGCCTGGAAGGTGGAAATGGCCCACTGGTTGTTGACCACGTTGAGGATGACCGGGGCGCGGTATACGTGGGCAAAGGTAAGGGCGGTGTGGAAGTCTGACTCGGCAGTAGCGCCGTCACCGATCCATGCCGAGGCGATCTTGGTATCGCCCTTGATCGCCGATGCCATGGCCCAGCCGACCGCCTGCACGAACTGGGTCGCCAGGTTGCCGCTGATGGTGAAGAAGCCGGCCTCGCGCACCGAATACATGATCGGCAACTGGCGGCCCTTGAGGGGGTCGCGCTCGTTGGACAGCAGTTGGCAGATCATCTCGACCAGCGACACGTCGCGGGCCATCAGGATGCTTTGCTGGCGGTAGGTCGGGAAGCACATGTCGGTGCGGTTCAGCGCCAGCGCCTGGCCGCTGCCGATGGCTTCTTCGCCCAGGCTTTGCATGTAGAAGGACATCTTCTTCTGGCGCTGGGCAACCACCATGCGGCTGTCGAAGATCCGCGTCTTGAGCATGGCGCGCATGCCTTGACGAAGGATCTGCGGGTCGATGTCTTCGGCCCAGGGGCCTTGCGCATCGCCTTGCTCGTCGAGCACGCGGACCAGGCTGTAGGACAGGTCGGCAGTGTCGGCAGCATCGACATCGATAGCGGGTTTACGGGCTTGACCTGCATCGTTGAGGCGCAGGTAGGAAAAATCGGTCTGGCAGCCTGGCCGGCCGGTGGGCTCGGGCACATGCAAACGCAGGGGGGCGTACTCGTTCATGCTTTTTACGCTCGCTCGGGTATTTGTTTTTGTGAGCTCTGAAGCGGCCGCCGCTGAGTACCGGCTTGTGACTGGTAAGTCAGCGTCACCTACATCTTAGTGGCACGGCAGGAGAATTTTTCTCTCAAGTTGATTGCCTTTGCTGAGCGGGGCAGATAAACATTCCGCATAAACACAAAAAACCGGTGATTTTGTCTTATGCGCAAACTCGATCGTACCGATATCGGCATTCTCAACAGCCTGCAAGAGAACGCCCGCATCACCAATGCCGAGCTGGCACGCTCGGTAAACCTGTCGCCCACGCCTTGTTTCAACCGGGTGCGGGCCATGGAAGAGCTGGGGGTGATTCGCCAGCAGGTGACCTTGCTGTCGCCTGAGGTGCTGGGGCTGGATGTGAATGTGTTTATCCATGTCAGCCTGGAAAAACAGGTGGAGCAGTCGTTGCATCGCTTTGAAGAGGAGATCGCCGAGCGGCCTGAGGTGATGGAGTGCTACCTGATGACCGGCGACCCGGATTACCTGCTGCGGGTGCTGCTGCCGAGCATCCAGGCGCTGGAGCGGTTTCTCGATTACCTGACGCGCTTGCCGGGCGTGGCCAATATTCGTTCGAGTTTTGCCCTGAAGCAGGTGCGCTACAAGACGGCGTTGCCGTTGCCGGCCAATGGCATGACCTTGCGGGAGTAGGGGGCGGCGCCGGCACAAGGATCGCATCCACCTATAGGTGCGGGTTCACCCGCGAAGAGGCCGGCACAGCCACCCAATAGGCTGCTTGATATTTTAAACACCCGCAGCCTATGTTGTTGTCAGCCTACAACAACAAGGACAAGCGTCATGAGCACTGCTCAGCTCCAGGGCATCGACGAAATCGAATGCGTCACCCCCGACCTCAACGGCGTCCCGCGCGGCAAGGTGATGACCGCCGAAGGCTTCCTCGAAGGCCGTCGTCTGCAGATGGCCCGGGGCGTGCTGCTGCAATGCATCATGGGCGGTTATCCACCAGCGAAATTCTACGGCAGTGACGACGGCGACCTGGCACTGGTGGCCGAACCCGGTCAGGTCCACCGTCTGCCCTGGAGCCATGACGGCCGCGCCTTGGCCATCTGCGATGCCAACGAGCTGGATGGCCGGCCCTCGGCACTGTCCACCCGGGGCCAGTTGAAGGCCGTGATAGCCCGCTATGCGGCACTGGGCCTGGCGCCGGTAGTGGCAACCGAGCTGGAGTTCTTCGTCTTTGCCCCCAACACCGACCCGCAGCAACCGTTCCTGCCGCCTGTAGGCAGCGATGGTCGCCGCGAGCTGGGCCATTCGGCGTTCAGTGTCAGTTCCAACAACGGCCTGCGCCCGTTCTTCAAGGAGGTGTACCAGTGCATGGCCGCGCTCGGCCTGCCACGTGACACCTTCATGCACGAAATGGGTGTCAGCCAGTTCGAGATCAACCTGCTGCACGGTGACCCGCTGCTGTTGGCCGACCAGACCTTCCTGTTCAAGCACCTGCTCAAGGAAGTGGCGCTCAAGCACGGGCTGACCGTGGTCTGCATGGCCAAGCCGCTGGCGCGTACGCCCGGCAGTTCCATGCACATTCACCAGAGCCTGGTCGAGGCCGGCAGCGGGCGTAACGTGTTCAGTGACGAGCAGGGCCTGCCGACAGACACCTTCCACCATTTCATCGGCGGGTTGCAGGCGTGCATGGCCGACTTCACCGCCCTGTTCGCACCCAACGTCAACTCCTACCAGCGCCTGTGTCACCCCTATGCCTCGCCGAACAATGCGTGCTGGTCCGAGGACAATCGCGCCGCTGGCTTGCGCATTCCGGCCAGTGCGCCGGTCGCGCGACGGGTGGAAAACCGCCTGCCTGGCGCCGATGCCAACCCCTACCTGGCCATTGCTGCCAGCCTGGCCGCCGGGCTGCATGGCATCGAGCAGCGCTTGCAGCCATCGCCGGCCATCCAGGGCGAATTCGAAGTGCCCGAGCACCTGAGCCTGCCGTGCACGCTGCACGCGGCCCTTGAAAGGCTCAAGCGCAGTACGCTGGCGCGGGAACTGTTCGGCAGCGAGTTCATCGAAGGCTACATTGCCAGCAAGACCCTTGAGCTGAGCGATTTCTTCGACGAGATCACGCCGTGGGAGCGCCGGGTCCTGGCGGCACAGGCCTGAGCGCGACACAACCTGCACCGGGCACGCCCCCGCAGTGCCAAATAGCTGTCGGGGGCCTGCGCCAGGCGGGTTTTGCCTTTATGCTGCTAGCACCCAAAACTGCCACCTGACCAGGGAGCTCCACGGGACGTATGCGAAATGTATGGAAGCCGTTTCAGTCGTTGTATTTCGCCGCGCTGATGATGTTGATCGGCTCGGGCCTGCTCAGCACCTACCTGGCCCTGCGCCTGGCTGCCGACCACGTCGACAGCCTGTGGGTGGGTGCGTTGATGGCGGCCAACTACTTTGGTCTGGCGGTTGGCGGCAAGGTTGGCCACCGGCTGATCGGACGGGTAGGGCACATACGCGCCTATGCCACCTGTGCCGGTATCGTCGGCGCTGCGGTGCTCGGCCATGGCCTGACCAGCTGGCTGCCGGCCTGGGTCGGGCTGCGCGTGATCGTCGGCCTGGGGATGATGTGCCAATACATGGTCATCGAGAGCTGGCTCAATGAGCAGGCCGATGTGAAGCACCGGGGCGCGGTGTTCAGCGGCTACATGATTGCCTCGTACCTGGGGCTGGTGCTTGGCCAGTTGATTCTGGTGGTGCACCCGCAGCTCGGCCCTGAGCTGCTGATGCTGGTGGCGATGTGCTTTGCCCTGTGCCTGGTGCCCGTGGCGATGACCCGGCGTATTCACCCGGCGCCCTTGCGCCCGGCACCGATGGAGCCGAAGTTCTTCATCAAGCGCGTGCCGCAGTCGCTCAGTACGGTTTTGGGCTCGGGGCTGATTGTCGGCTCGTTCTACGGTCTGGCGCCTTTGTATGCGTCAAGCCAGGGGATGAGTACCGAGCAGATCGGTCTGTTCATGGGTAGCTGCATTTTTGCCGGCCTGCTGGTGCAGTGGCCGCTGGGCTGGTTGTCTGACCGTTATGACCGGGCGGTGCTGATTCGGAGTGTGGCAGTGGGGCTGGCGCTGGCTGCTGCGCCATTGGCAATACTGCCCAGTGTGCCGCTGGAGTTGCTGTTCGGTATCGGCTTCCTGATCTCGTTGCTGCAGTTTTGCCTGTACCCGCTGGCGGTTGCTTTTTCCAATGACCACGTGGAAAGCGAGCGCCGGGTATCGCTGACGGCGATGCTGTTGGTGACCTACGGTGTGGGTGCATGCGTCGGCCCGCTGGCGGCAGGGGTTCTGATGAAAGTGCTGGGCGCGCAGATGCTGTATGCCTTCTTCGTGTTCTTTGCCCTGGTGCTGGTCTGGCGCATTCGGCCGAAAGCGGTTACCGGCCTGCATCAGGTGCAGGACGCACCGCTGGGCCACGTGGCGATGCCGGCGGCCGGTTCGCCATTATCGGCGGCGCTGGACCCGCGAGTGGATGAGCAGACGGTGCAGGACGTGATGCAGGCGCCGGTGGCGGCTGAAGACACCGAGGATGAAGAGAAGGGCGCGCAGCAACAGGCGCCTGAAGAGGTCAGCAAGTCGGTGTAGGAGCGGGTTTACCCGCGAAGAGGCCAGCCCAGCAGAAACACAAATGAAAACGCCACCTCAGCAGGTGGCGTTTTCTGTTTTACCGACCGACGATCAATAATCGTCCTTGTCGAACCGCCGCGCCTCACGCTGCAGCTGGTACACGAAACTCTCGATCTTGCGCTGCGCCTGCCCGCTCAGGTTGTGGAAGCGCACGCCGGCAAAGGTGGTGTTGATGCGCTCTTCATAGTGCAGATGACGCAGCTCGACCATGGTGTCCACCAGGCCCAGTGGGTTGCCCGCCTTGAAGCGCTCATACACCTGGCCCAGTTGCAAGCGGTCTTCGACATTGCCTTCGAAGCGCAGTTTGCAGCCGGTGGCCGAGATATCCAGCAGCTTGCCTCGCATGGCGCCGTTGCCCTTGAGGTGAGCACCGTCAAGGATGATGTCGACCAGCTGCGATAGCTTCAGCGCGGCGCGGAAGGCGTTGCGGCGCTGGTGGTAGGTCACCTCTTGCGGCAGGGGGCCGCTGTAGCAGCGGTGGCCGTCGACTTCGCTGATTTTCAGCGCGTGATCGCATTCCCAGGCGATGCGTACACCATCGTGGAAGCCTTCGACACGGAAGTGCTCGCCGTTCTCGATGAATTTCTCGCCGTCACGGGGGATCATCTCATCCAGTGCCAGGGTGTTGCTTTCGCGGTCCACGTGCACCACATAGCTCTGGAAGCGCTGGCTGCGGTCATGGAAGGTGATGATCAGGGGGTCGTGGCTTTCCTGCAGCTGCCGCAAGTTGGCCGCAATCTCCAAGGGGGTGCTCAACACCTTGGGTGGTTGCGGGGCATCGGATTCATTGAACACAGCTTATTGTTCTCCAGGCAAAAGCGACACACGCAAGTAACGGCATTTTGCCACTATGTTCTGTGCCTTGATAGAAAAATCACACTTGGCTGAGCGCGCGCGGCTTGGCCAGCGGCGAGGTGCTGCCACGGCTGTCGTAGAGCGAAGGCGAATCGCCGCCCTGAAGGATGCGGATCTGGTTGTTGGTGACGTGTTGCTGCACCTGGATGATCCGGCCATTGGTCTGGTTGACCTGCTGGCAGTCGTCCATCAGTTGCGACAACATGTCGAGCCGCTGCAGCATCACATCACCATGGGGTGACTGCGCAGCTACAGCCTGCACACCGGTGCGGTCGGCACTCAGGCCCAGGCTGCCGAGCAATTGGCTGCGGCGCTGGCCGTGCTGCTCGAGCAAGATGATCAACGACTGCTTGCGCGCCAGGATTTGCTCCAGCAGCGGCATGTCGCGGCCATGCAGGGCGATTGCTTCCTTGTGCAGAAGGTCGAGCAATTCCTGCATCGGGGCAATGTCATCTTCGATCAGTTGCAGCAAGGTGGTGTCGTGCATGGCTAACTCTTGGCTTTTCTGGCGTCCGTGAAGTCAGCGCGCCGTACGGTCAGCGCTGGGCTTCGAAATCAAGCAGTTTGCTGGCGACCCGGCCGGCATCGACCTGGTAGCTGCCGTCGGCGATCGCCTGCTTCAACTGGGCCACACGGGCGCTGTTGACCACGGGCTCGTCGCGCAGCTTGTCGCTGATCTTCTGCAACTGCTGTGCCTCTTGGCTGAGGTGTACCGCCTCTCCGCTGGCGCTGGTGTCTTTCACCGCTTCCTGGCTGGCTGCCGGTTTTTCGGCGCTGCCGGACGCGGTGTTGCCGCGCACGCCGCCCGTGACGGACGGAGAGTTATTCAAACGACTGAAGTCGATGACCATGATCAGAAACCTCTGGGTATTTGGACGCTTGCCTTGTTTTCGGCCAACCCGATATAAACTTTAGGCACAAATGCATTGCCGCCTGTCGGCAAGCCCGCGAACCCGTGTTCTGACACAGTTTAGGAAAAGCGGTTCCTCACTGCCAGCGCAATCTGGTGGCTAGCCTACATACTGACCTCGACCTGGCCCGGGCCGGTCACCCTGGCCTTGACCACGCGTTTGGAATTGAGGTTGCGTACCCGGATCTGCTCGCTCAGGCCGCCCTTGCTCAGGGCTTCGCCCGGCATGCGCACACTCAGGCTGCCACTGCGGGCGATGATCACCACCTGGTCACCCTTGCGCACCACCTCGGCCTGTTCCAGGTGTTGCGGGGTGAGCACCTGGTCGATCACCGTGGGGCGCAGCATCTTCATGCCCACCGCCTGGTCCAGCTCGGTCAGAAAGCCCTGGCCCAGGGTGCCGACATCGCGCTCGCGCAGGGCCACGTCACCTTCGCCGACCGTGGTGTCGCGCTTGAGCGGGCGGGTCACCACCACCACATCGCGGAAAAGTCGCACGGTGGCCGGCACGAATACCGTCCACGGTGCTGCGCCGTTGCAGCGTATCCGTACCGTCACCCGGCCCAGCGGCTGGGCCGGGCTTTCCAGTGAGGCGTCCAGCTGCTGGCTGCACAACGGCATGCGCAGGCGTGGGTCCAGCGGGTTGACCTGAATTTCATAGCGGCCGGCAGTCTGGGTGGTGGACAGATAATCTTCAACGGTGAATTCAAGAAACCCTTGGGTGACACCGATAAGCTGTTCAGGCAAGGTGAACGCGTTCGCCACCGTGCGAACGCCGGGCATCAGCAGGCACAGCATGGCCAGCGGGCCAGTCAGCAGGCGTGTCAATCGTCGGGAAAATGTCGTTTTCGTGTGCATGACACTCAAAAAAGCAAAGCCCGTGCCGACTCGCTACCTGAGTTGCAACGAAAGGCTGAAACGTTAAGGAGTCTGGCATGGCGGGTGTTATGGATTCGGTCAACCAGCGCACGCAGCTGGTGGGGCAGAATCGCCTGGAATTGCTGCTGTTCCGCCTCAATGGCGAACAGCTTTACGGCATCAATGTGTTCAAGGTCAGGGAAGTACTGCAATGCCCTGCGCTGACCCTGCTGCCCAAGGCGCACCCTGTGGTGCGTGGCGTTGCCAATATTCGCGGGGCGACCATCCCGATCCTCGACTTGTCGATGGCCACCGGGTTGCGGCCGTTGCAGGAAGACACACGCAACAGCTTCGTGATCATCACCGAGTACAACACCAAGACCCAAGGCTTCCTGGTGCATTCGGTGGAGCGCATCGTCAACATGAACTGGGAAGAGATCCATCCGCCACCCAAGGGTACCGGCCGCGATCACTACCTGACCGCGGTCACTCGGGTGGACAACCGCATGGTCGAGATCATCGACGTGGAGAAGGTGCTGGCCGAAGTGTCGCCGTCGTCCGAGTCGGTATCGGCCGGTGTGATCGATGCCGAAGTGCAGGACAAGGCGGTGTTGATGCGGGTGCTGACCGTCGACGACTCGTCAGTGGCGCGCAAGCAGGTCAGCCGTTGCCTGCAGACCGTTGGGGTCGAGGTGGTGGCGCTCAATGATGGCCGTCAGGCGCTGAACTACCTGCGTCAGCTGGTGGATGAGGGCAAAAAGCCGGAAGAAGAGTTCCTGATGATGATCTCGGACATTGAAATGCCGGAAATGGACGGATATACGCTAACCGCGGAGATTCGCAGCGATCCACGCATGCAAAAATTGCACATCTGCCTGCATACTTCGCTTTCCGGGGTGTTCAACCAGGCAATGGTCAAGAAGGTCGGCGCCGATGACTTCCTGGCCAAGTTCAAGCCGGACGACCTGGCCCAGCGGGTGGTCGACCGGATCAAGGCAGCGCATTGAAGCAGCCGGGGGCATGCCCTCCGGCACCAGTGATTGAAAAGAGGCGGCAGTAGTGTCTACGGGTAATTTGGATTTCGAACAGTTCCGGGTCTTCCTGGAGAAAGCCTGTGGCATCCTGCTGGGCGAGAATAAGCAGTACCTGGTTTCCAGCCGTCTCAACAAGCTGATGGAACAACAGGGCATCAAGAGCCTGGGTGAGCTGGTGCAGCGCATCCAGGCCCAGCCGCGCGGCGGTTTGCGCGAGCAGGTGGTCGATGCCATGACCACCAACGAGACCCTGTGGTTTCGCGACACCTACCCGTTCGAGGTGTTGAAGAACAAGGTGATCCCCGAGTTCATCCGCAACAACCCCGGCCAGCGCCTGCGCATGTGGTCGGCGGCCTGTTCGTCGGGGCAGGAGCCGTATTCCATTTCAATGGCGATCGACGAGTTCGAGCGCAGCAACCTCGGCCAGTTGAAGATGGGGGCGCAGATCGTCGCCACCGATCTCTCCGGCACCATGCTGACCAACTGCAAGACCGGCGAATACGACAGCCTGGCGATTGCCCGCGGCCTGTCCCAGGAACGCCTGCAGCGCTATTTCGACCCCAAGGGGCCGGGGCGTTGGGCGGTCAAGCCGGCGATTCGCAGCCGTGTCGAGTTCCGCTCGTTCAACCTGCTCGACAGTTATGCCAGTCTGGGCAAGTTCGACATCGTGTTTTGTCGCAATGTGCTGATCTATTTCTCGGCGCAGGTGAAGAAGGACATCCTGCTGCGCATTCACAGTACCCTCAAGCCCGGTGGCTACCTGTTCCTCGGCGCCTCGGAAGCGCTGAACGGCTTGCCGGACCATTACCAGATGGTGCAGTGCAGCCCGGGGATCATCTACCAGGCCAAGTAAGCACGAAGGCCGGTATCGAGAGATGCCGGCCTTTTGTTTGCCTATCCGCTGTTCCTGCCGAGCTCCCCGTAGGAGCGGGTTTACCCGCGAAGAGGCCGGCCCTGCTGGCCATTTACCACCCGCCGTTCACCGTTGCCGCCGCTACCGTATTCGCGGGTAAACCCGCTCCTACGCAGATTGGTGGTGGACATACATCGGAGGTTGGACACAGACCGCCGTAGGAGCGGGTTTACCCGCGAAGAGGTCCGCCCAGGAAAACACTGACGTCAATTTTTTGTTTTGCCGCTTTTGCCGCCCATCAATTGCCGCTTTTGTCACCTCAGGCGGAAGGCCTTTGCCGCTTTTCTGGCATCAATCTGACAGTACTGCGCCGCAAAACCCCATAAACACGGGCTTTTCAGTGGTTGGCACAGCCCTTGCTATACCTTGCTCAACGAAATTCCGGTCAACCTCTGAAGGTTTCCCTGACATGAGCATCAGCTTCGACAAGGCGCTTGGTATTCACGAAAAGGCACTGGGCTTCCGCGCCCAGCGCGCTGAAGTGCTGGCCAACAACATCGCCAACGCCGACACGCCCAACTACAAGGCCCGTGACATGGACTTCGCCTCGGTGCTCGCAGCCGAAAGCGACAAGCAGCAGAGCGGCGGCCGCTTCAACCTTGACCGGACCAACAGCCGGCACATCGAAGCTGAGGGCCTGGCCATGGCCGATGAAACCCTCAAGTACCGCACGCCGCTGCAGCCGTCGATCGACCAGAACACCGTGGATGCGCAGATCGAGCAATCGAACTACACGGAAAACGCGATTGGCTTCCAGGCCAGCTTCACCTTGCTCAACAGTAAATTCAAAGGGCTGGTTTCCGCCCTGCGGGGAGAATGACCATGTCCCTTTCCAGTGTCTTCAACATTGCCGGTAGCGGCATGAGCGCACAGAACACGCGTCTGAACACCGTGGCGTCCAACATCGCCAACGCCGAGACCGTGTCTTCGAGCATCGACCAGACGTACCGCGCCCGCCACCCGGTGTTCGCCACCACCTTCCAGAATGCGCAGGCCGGCAGCAGCCAGTCGCTGTTCGAAGACCAGGGCGAGGCAGGGCAGGGCGTGCAGGTAAAAGGCATCGTCGAAGACCAGAGTACCCTTGAAGCACGCTACGAGCCGAACCACCCGGCGGCGAACAAGGACGGCTACGTCTACTACCCGAACGTCAATGTGGTCGAGGAGATGGCTGACATGATCTCCGCCAGCCGCGCGTTTCAGACCAACGCTGAACTGATGAACACGGCCAAGAACATGATGCAGAAAGTGCTGACCCTGGGGCAGTGATAGGAAGCCGACATGACCACCACCAATTCCACTACAGACGTCGGCAGCGCATACCTGACCTCGCTGCAGAAGCAGACGTCCAAGACTGACAGTTCTACCGGCGCCGCCGGCAGTGCGCTGGGCAAGGACGCGTTCCTGCAGTTGCTGGTCACCCAGATGCAGAACCAGAACCCGCTCGACCCGCAGGAAAACGGCGAGTTCGTGGCCCAGTTGGCGCAGTTCAGCAGCCTGGAAAGCATGCAGTCGCTGAACGACGCAGTGACCTACATCGCGGCTGGGCTGCAATCTTCCCAGGCCTTGCAGGCCTCCTCGCTGGTCGGGCGCAATGTCATTGTCCAGACCGACAAGGCTGTGGTCGATACCAGCAAGGACATGAAGGGCTCGGTCAACCTGACGTCGTCCAGTACCTCCACCTCGGTGGGGATCTACGACAAGGACGACAAACTGGTGCGCACCATCGAACTCGGTACCCAGAAGTCTGGCAGCATCGACTTTACCTGGGATGGCCTGAACGATGACGGTGAAGTCGCGGCCGCCGGGACCTACACCTTCAAGGCCACCGCCTCGATCGATGGCAAGGCCACGGCCATGACCACCAACCTGCCGGCCTCGGTTACCAGTGTGACCATGGGTAGCAACGGTTCGGAGATGACGCTCAACCTGGCCGGGCTGGGCAGTGTTGCGCTTTCCAAAATCCAAAGCATCGGCATCTAGGGCCTGAGCAAAACGACAGGAGTTACACATGTCTTTCAATATCGGCCTTAGCGGCCTCTATGCAGCAAACAAGGCCCTGAACGTTACCGGCAACAACATTGCCAACGTTGCCACCACCGGCTTCAAGTCGTCGCGTGCCGAGTTCGCCGACCAGTACTCCAACTCTATCCGCGGCACCAGCGCGGGCAAGACCGTGATCGGCACCGGGGTAAAGACTGCCGCGGTTTCGCAGCTGTTCACGCCAGGCAATATCAACGCCACCGGCCAGGCGCTGGACATGGCTATCGATGGCAACGGCTTCTTTGCCCTGAACGACAACGGCTCGAAGATCTACACCCGTGCGGGCGCTTTCTACAGCGACAAGGCCGGTTATGTGGTGAATGCTTCGGGTGCCAACCTGCAGGGTTATGCGGTCGGCGAGGACGGCAAGATCATCCAGGGTATCCTGACTGACCTGCAGATCGATACTTCCAACCTGACGCCGAAGCCGACCGGCCTCATCACAGAGAAGATCAACCTGAACTCGGCCGCGACCTCCCCGTCGGTGACGCCCTTCGATCCCACCAATGCCAGCTCCTACAACTTCACGTTCAATACCCCGGTGTTCGACAGCCAGGGTAATGAACACCAGATGAACCAGTACTTCATCAAGGACGACGCGACCAATACCTGGTCCATGCACACCACTATCGATGGCCGCAACCCGGCCAATCCGGCTTCCACCACGCCGCTGGTCAACGCCGTGCCGTTCAAGTCCGATGGTACGCTGGACAAGGATGCAATGACTGCGGGTGACGTCGCGGGCGGCCTGAGCATTGGCGAAGACAAGATCTTCCAGCTCAACGACTGGATCCCGGCGCAGAAAAACGCCGCTGGAGAGTGGTCGGCCAATGGCGCCATCGCCAACGCGGACGGTGTGAAGCTGGACATGCTGGGTGCCACCCAATACAACGCGTCGTCCGCAGAAATCGCCAAAACCCAGGATGGCTTCGCCACCGGTGAGCTGTCTGGGCTGAGCATCGACCAGAACGGCTACCTGTTTGCCAGCTTCACCAACGGCAAGGACAAGGTGATCGGCCAGGTGGCAATTGCCAACTTCGCCAACCTGCAGGGCCTGACGCCGATTGGCGGTACCAACTGGAAAGAGTCCTATGCCTCGGGCGTGCCGGTGATCGGCGCTCCGGACACCGGTACCCTCGGCCAGATTTCCGGTGGTGCCCTGGAGGACTCCAACGTCGACCTGACCGGCGAGCTGGTCAACCTGATCAAGGCGCAGAGCAACTACCAGGCCAATGCCAAGACCATTTCCACTGAAAGCACCATCATGCAGACCATCATTCAGATGACCTGATGATTGTTTTTGCTGTGGTGTTTGTAATTGGGGCCGCAAAGCGGCCCCAAGAATGTGAAGGTTCATGCGAATGAAGCGGCTGTCGTTACTGGCCTTGTTCCCCCTGCTGGTGCTGGTTCTGCCGGCCCCCGCTGCCCCCGCCCCGTTCTATCAATGGCAAAGCCTGGTCACCGGCCGCTACCTGTGTTCGGCCCACAACCCGGGCAAAGGCTGGGTGCGCCACTCTGGCCCCTACAACAACGCCGCCTGCCGCGCCCATTGAGCAAGCCCTTGCCGCAGGCGGCAAACATCCGCCGACAAACTGACGGTTATTGCCCCTTGCCGCGCTGAAAGCCCCGTAAACCGGGTGTTTCAGACTTGGTTCAATTATTGCTTGGAACCTGCCCAGTGACAGCGCGGCAGCTACGCGCAGAGGAGAAACTGTGGACAAGTTGCTTTATGTGGCCATGACCGGCGCCAGCCAGAACGCGCTGGCGCAGAAGGCCCACGCCAACAACCTGGCGAACATTTCCACCAACGGTTTTCAGCGCGACCTGGAGCAGGCCCGCTCGATGCCGGTGTTCGGTGACAGCTTTCCGGCGCGTGCATTCGCCATGACCGAGCGCCCGGCCACCGACTTCAGTGAAGGCCCGTTGGTCGAAACTGGCCGCGACCTTGACGTGGCGGTGACCGGCAAAGGCTTTATCGCCGTGCAGGCGCCGGACGGCAGCGAAGCCTATGTGCGTACCGGTAGCCTGAACATCGATGCCCTCGGTGTCCTGCGTGCCGGCAATGGCATGCCGGTGATCGGCAACGGTGGCCCGATCGCCATCCCGCCGGAGCAGAAAGTGGAAGTGGGTGCCGACGGCACCATCAGCATCCGCTCCATGGGTGAAGACCCGCGGGTGATGGCCGAGGTCGACCGCATCAAGCTGGTCAACCCGGACACCAAAGGCCTGACGAAGGGCCTGGACGGTCTGATCCACACCACTTCCGGCCAGCCGGCCGATGCCGACGTCAACGTGCGGGTGGTGGCTGGCTTCCTGGAAGGCAGCAATGTCAACGCTGTCGAGGAAATGACCTCGGTGCTGGCGCTGTCCCGCCAGTTCGAACTGCACGTCAAGATGATGAATACGGCCAAGGAAGGCGACGAAGCCATGGCTCGGGTTTTGCAAATCGGCTAATCACTTTTGAACGGGTGCCGTAAAACAGGCGCACGAGGAGAACTCACATGCTTCCGGCTCTTTGGGTCGCTAAAACCGGCCTGTCCGCTCAGGACACCAACCTGACGGTCATTTCCAACAACCTGGCCAACGTCTCGACCACCGGCTTCAAGCGTGATCGCGCCGAATTCGCAGACCTGCTCTACCAGATCAAGCGCCAGCCTGGTGCCCAGTCGACCCAGGACAGCGAGCTGCCCTCGGGCCTGCAGGTCGGTACCGGTGTGCGTATTGTGGGCACCCAGAAAAGCTTCGTCGCCGGCAGCCTGCAAACCACCGAAAACCCGTTGGACATGGCAGTCAACGGCCGCGGTTTCTTCCAGGTCCTGCAGCCGGACGGCACCGTGTCGTACACCCGTGACGGCACCTTCCACCTGAACTCCGATGGCCAGATCGTCACCGCCAACGGCTACGCCCTGGAACCTGCCATTGTCGTGCCTAACGACGCCCAGACCTTCACCGTTGGCCAGGACGGCACCGTGTCGATCACCACCGCCGGCAACCCGGCTGCACAGGTGATCGGCAACATCCAGACCGCCGACTTCATCAATCCGGCCGGCCTGCAGGCGATCGGCGACAACCTGTTCCTCGAGACCGCCGCCAGTGGTGCACCGCAGGTCGGCACCCCAGGCCTGAACGGTTTTGGCACCACCTTGCAGCAGACGCTGGAGAACTCCAACGTCAGTACCGTGGAAGAGCTGGTGAACATGATCACCACTCAGCGTGCCTACGAGATGAACTCCAAAGTCATTTCCACGGCCGACCAGATGCTGTCGTTCGTTACTCAACAGCTCTAAGCCCTGTCACTCAGCTGCGCCCGTGAGGTAAGTGTCATGAATCGTCTGTTGTCCGTTTTCGCCCTGGGGGGGGCGGTGTTGCTGGCAGGTTGCGTCGCACCGACGCCCAAGCCCAACGACCCGTACTATGCGCCGGTGTTGCCGCGCACCCCGTTGCCGGCAGCGGCCAACAACGGTTCAATCTACCAGGCCGGTTTCGAGCAGAACCTGTACAGCGACCGCAAGGCGTTCCGGGTGGGTGACATCATCACCATCACGCTCAATGAGCGCACGTCCGCCAGCAAGAACGCGGGCTCGCAGATCGCCAAGACCAGCAAGACCGACATCGGCCTGACTTCGCTGTTTGGTAGCACGCCCAACACCAATAATCCGTTCGGTGGTGGCGACCTTTCGCTGGAGGCCGGTTATAGCGGCGATCGCGCGACCAAGGGCGACAGCAAGGCCACCCAGGGCAACACGCTGACCGGTTCGATCACCGTCACCGTGGCCGAAGTGCTGCCCAACGGCATCATCGCCGTGCGCGGCGAGAAGTGGCTGACCCTGAACACCGGCGAAGAGCTGGTGCGCATTGCCGGCATGGTTCGCGCTGACGATATCGCCACCGACAACACCGTGCCGTCCACCCGTGTGGCCGACGCGCGCATCACCTACTCCGGTACCGGTTCGTTCGCCGATGCCAGCCAGCCCGGGTGGCTGGACCGCTTCTTCATCAGCCCGCTTTGGCCTTTCTGAGTACGGATGACCATGTTCAACGTGAGGCAGCTGATTGCCACAACCCTGCTTTTGTCCTGCGCCTTCGCTGCCCAGGCCGAGCGCCTGAAGGACATTGCCAGCATCTCTGGCGTACGTTCCAACCAGTTGATTGGTTACGGCCTGGTGGTGGGCCTCAATGGCACGGGTGACCAGACCACCCAGACGCCGTTCACCCTGCAAACCTTCAACAACATGCTGTCGCAATTCGGCATCAAGGTGCCGGCCGGTTCCGGCAACGTGCAGCTGAAGAACGTTGCCGCAGTGTCGGTGCACGCCGACCTGCCACCGTTCGCCAAGCCGGGCCAGGTGGTGGACATCACCGTGTCGTCGATCGGTAACTCGAAGAGCCTGCGCGGCGGCAGCCTGTTGATGACCCCGCTCAAGGGTATAGACGGCAATGTCTATGCCATTGCCCAGGGCAACCTGGTCGTGGGTGGCTTTGACGCCGAGGGCCGTGACGGCTCCAAGATCACTGTCAACGTGCCGTCGGCTGGCCGTATCCCGGGTGGTGCCAGTGTCGAGCGTGCGGTGCCGAGCGGCTTCAACCAGGGCAATACCCTGACCCTGAACCTCAATCGTCCCGACTTCACGACCGCCAAGCGCATCGTGGACAAGGTCAACGACCTGCTCGGCCCTGGCGTGGCCCAGGCCGTGGATGGTGGTTCGGTACGGGTCAGCGCGCCGATGGACCCAAGCCAGCGCGTGGATTATCTGTCGATCCTCGAAAACCTCGAAATCGACCCGGGCCAGGCGGTGGCCAAGGTCATCATCAACTCGCGTACCGGCACCATCGTCATCGGCCAGAACGTCAAGGTGTCGCCGGCGGCGGTTACCCACGGCAGCCTGACCGTGACCATCACCGAAGACCCGATCGTCAGCCAGCCGGGGGCCTTCTCCAATGGTCAGACTGCCGTGGTGCCACGCTCGCGGGTCAATGCCGAGCAGGAAGCCAAGCCGATGTTCAAGTTCGGCCCGGGCACCACGCTGGATGAAATCGTCCGCGCGGTGAACCAGGTGGGCGCAGCGCCCGGCGACCTGATGGCGATCCTCGAAGCCTTGAAGCAGGCCGGCGCCTTGCAGGCCGACCTGATCGTGATCTGAGGACGGCGCGGATGAATATCAAAAGCCAGGTATCCGGTAGTGCCGACAGCGGCGCCTATACCGACCTCAACCGCCTGAGTGCCCTCAAGCACGGCGACCGCGACAGCGAAGCCAATGTGCGCAAGGTGGCCCAGGAATTCGAGTCGCTGTTCATCAGCGAAATGCTCAAGGCCTCGCGCAAGGCCAGTGACGTGCTGGCCGACGACAACCCGATGAACACCGAAACGGTCAAGCAGTACCGCGACATGTACGACCAGCAGTTGGCCGTGAGCATGTCCCGCGAAGGTGGCGGCATCGGCTTGCAGGACGTGCTGGTGCGCCAGCTGACCAAGGGCCGCAGTGCGTCGATCAATACCAGCCCGTTCCCGCGCGTCGATAGCAGTGGCCCGGCATTGTGGGGCAACAAGGTGGCGGAGCCGGCGCATGCCATGGCCTCGTCCACTACGCGAAATGACGTTGCTGCACTCAACGCGCGGCGCCTGGCCCTGCCCAGCAAACTCACCGACCGCCTGTTGGCCGGTATCGTGCCGTCGGCGGAAACTGCCAATAACGCCGCCGTGCCTGCCCGTGACGGTCAGCCAGTCGCCAAGGCCTTCGCCGTGCCGGACAACGGCCTGCGCATTGTCGGCCGTGCCGTGGCCCAGCCACCGCTGGCACCGAACAAGGCTTTCACCGACAGCGACGCCTTCGTCGCCACCATGCTGCCAATGGCCGAGCAGGCCGCCAGGCGCATTGGTGTCGACCCGCGCTACCTGGTGGCCCAGGCCGCGCTGGAAACCGGTTGGGGCAAGTCGGTGATGCGCAACAGCGACGGCAGCAGCAGCCACAACCTGTTCGGCATCAAAGCCACCGGCAACTGGCAAGGCGAGCAGGCGCGGGCGATCACCAGCGAATTCCGCGATGGCCAGTTCGTCAAGGAAACCGCGGCGTTCCGCAGCTACGACTCCTACCAGGACAGCTTCCACGATCTCGTTACCTTGCTGCAGAGCAATGCTCGCTATCAAGGTGCGCTGGATGCGGCCGATAACCCTGAGCAGTTTGCAAGAGAGCTGCAAAAAGCAGGTTATGCGACCGACCCGGGCTATGCGAAGAAGATCATCAGCATCGCCCAGCAAATGCAGTCAACCCCGCAATACGCCATGGCTGGCAGAACCACGAACTTATAAAAGGACTAAATCATGTCGAGCCTGATTTCCATCGGCCTGAGTGGCCTGAGTGCCAGCCAGGCGGCCTTGTCGGTAACCAGTAACAACATCGCCAACGCCGCGACCAGTGGCTACTCGCGCCAGCAGACGGTTCAGGCGGCGGGGCCTTCGCACAACATAGGCGCAGGGTTCCTGGGTACCGGGACCACGCTGGCGGATGTGCGTCGCATCTACAGCTCCTACCTGGACAACCAGTTGCAGACGGCCACCTCGTTGCAGGCAGACTCGCTGACGTTCCAGGATCAGATCACCAGCGTCGACAAGCTGCTGGCCGACCGTGACACCGGTATCAGTTCGGTCCTTACCGCCTTCTTTTCGGCGCTGCAGACTGCAGCGGCGAAACCGGGTGACGTTGCCTCGCGTCAGCTGCTGCTGACCCAGGCGCAAACCCTGAGCAACCGTTTCAACGCGGTGAGCACCCAGCTGACCCAGCAGAACGCCACGATCAACTCCCAGCTCGACACCATGGCCGGCCAGGTGAACAAGCTCACCGCCAACATTGCCGAGTACAACAAGCAGATCACCGCCGCCAGCGCCTCCGGCAACAGCCCTAACAGCCTGCTGGATGCGCGCAGCGAAGCCGTGCGCCAGCTCAACGAGCTGGTAGGGGTGACGGTACAGGAGCGTGATGGCAACTACGACGTGTACCTGGGCAGTGGCCAATCGCTGGTCACCGGAACCAAGGCCAACACCTTGTCGGTGGAGCCGGGTGTGGCCGACAAGAGCCAGGTTGCCCTGCGCATCAACTATGACTCGTTCAGCTCGGACGTGACCTCGGTGGTGTCCGGTGGCGCCATTGGCGGCCTGTTGCGTTATCGCCAGGACGTGCTGACGCCGTCGATGAACGAGCTTGGTCGCGTTGCCCTGGTCGTCGCCGACAGCATCAATAGCCAGCTGGGGCAGGGCCTGGATGCCAACGGCCAGTTCGGCAGCTCGCTGTTCTCCAGCATCAACAGCGCCACCGCCATTGCCCAGCGCAGCCTGGCCTCGTCGAACAACGGTGCAGGCTCCGGCAATCTGGATGTCACCATCGCCAACAGCGGTGCGCTGACCACCTACGACTACGAGGTGAAGTTCACCAGCGCCAACCAGTACAGTGTGCGCCGCTCAGACGGCACCGACATGGGCAGCTTCGACCTGAATGCCGACCCGGCACCGGTGATCGATGGTTTCAGCCTGGCGTTGAAAGGCGGCGGCCTGGCGGCCGGCGACAGCTTCAAGGTCATCCCCACCCGTGCAGCTGCCGGGAGCATTACCACGACTTTGACCGATGCCAACAAGCTGGCCTTCGCCGGCCCTGTCAGCGCGACCTCGGGCAGTGGCAACAGCGGTACTGGCACCATCACCCAGCCGACCCTGAGCGAGTCGCTGGACATCTACGGCGGTGCCGATACCGCGCTGATCCAGCAGTCGATTCGCGATTCGATGCCGGTGCGCGTGGTGTTCGATGCTGCCAGTGGCGGCTCCCAGGGCTACAAGCTGTTCGATGCCAAGGGCACCCAGATTGGTACCGGCAGCGTGGTGCCTGGGCAGGACAACAAGTTGTCCATCGCCGTGCCGATGCTGGATGCGGCCGGCGACCCGATTCTGGATGGTAGCGGTAACCCGCGTACCTTTGCCGTCGAGACCACAATCGGTGGCAGCCCTGCGGCCAATGACAGCTTTACCCTGTCGTTCAATGCCGACGGCAAGGCGGACAACCGCAATGCCAACGCGCTGCTGGACCTGCAGACCAAGTCGACCGTGGGCACCAATTCTGGCACCGGGACCAGCTTCACCTCGGCCTACGCCTCGCTGGTCGAGCGGGTAGGGGCCAAGGCCAGCCAGGCCACCATTGACACCACGGCGACCCAGGCAGTGCTCAAGTCTGCGACCGAGAGCCGCAGCGCGGTGTCGGGCGTCAACCTCGATGACGAAGCGGCCAGCCTGGTGAAGTTCCAGCACTACTACACAGCGTCGTCGCAGATCATCAAGGCGGCGCAAGAAACCTTCTCCACCCTGATCAACGCCCTGTAAGGAGTAGCGGACCGTGCGTATTTCAACTGCTCAGTTCTATGAGACCAGCGCCACTAGCTACTCCCAGAACTACTCCAACTTGGCCAAGATTACCGAACAGGTCACCTCCAAATCGCGCATCCAGTCGGCCGGTGACGACCCGGTCGGCGCTGCGCGCTTGCTTGTGCTGCAGCAACAGAGCGCCTTGTTGGAGCAGTACAGCGGAAACATGACCACGGTCAAGAACGCCCTGCTGCAGGAAGAGAGCGTGCTATCGACCATCAACGATGCCCTGCAGCGTGCCAGCGAGCTGGCGATCCAGGCGGGTAACGGGGGCCTGAGCGATGCCGACCGTACCTCGATCGCCAGCGAGATCAAGGAAATCGAAGCCAACGTGTTCGGTCTGCTGAACTCGCGCGATGCCAACGGCGACTACATGTTTGGCGGCTCCAAGTCGTCGACCCCGCCCTATGTGCGCAACGCCGACGGCACCTACAGCTACCAGGGCGACCAGACCCAGCTGAGCCTGCAGGTGTCCGACACCTTGCGCCTGGCGACCAACGACACCGGCTACAGCATTTTCGACCAGGCCACCAATAACAGCCGCACCCAGTCGAGCCTGGTAGCACCGTCGCCGGATGACGGCAAGGTATTGCTGTCTGGCGGCCTGTTGACCTCGGCCACCACCTACGGCAATCAGTTTGCCGCTGGTCAGCCGTATTCTGTCACCTTCACCAGTGCCACCGAGTACAGCGTGAGGGATGCCGCCGGCAATGACATCACCAATGAAACCGCCGGCAAGGGCAAGTTCGACGTCAATACCGAAGGCGGCAAGATGATCTCGCTGCGCGGTGTCGACTTCGAGATCAACCTGAACCTGGCGGAAGGTGACGATGCTGACGCCGTCGTTGCCGGCCATGTGTTCACCCTCGAAGCCAAGCCCGATACCCTCACGGCGACGCGTAGCGCGGGCAACCCGTCGACGGCGCAGGTGACCGGCACCAGCGTTACCGACCCGGAAGCTTACCGTAGCACCTTCCCAAGCAACGGCGCGGTGATCCGCTTCACCAGCGACACCGAGTATTCTCTGTATGCGCAGCCGTACAGTGCCGACAGTAAGCCGATTGGCTCGGGTACAGTAGGGGCGGGCAACGCAGTGACGGTGGCAGGCGTTACCTACCAGTTCGACAGCGCGCCGAAGCAAGGCGACCAGTTCTCGGTCAATGCCAATACCCATCGCACGCAGAACGTACTGGACACCCTGGGGCAGCTACGCAGCGCTCTCGAAAAGCCACTGGACACACCCGAGGCGCAGGCTGCACTGAAAACCGCCACCGACTCGGCGATTTCCAACCTGGCCAGTGCCCGGGATCGTATCGACATTACCCGTGGTTCGATCGGTGCGCGGGGCAACTCGCTGGATATTCAGGCGCAGGAAAACGAAAGCCTGGGGCTGGCCAACCAAAGCACACAAAGTGCCATTGGCGATACTGACATGGCCTCGGCCACCATTCAGCTGACCCTGCAGCAGGCCATGCTTGAAGCTTCGCAGTTGGCGTTTGCGCGCATTTCTCAGCTAAGCCTGTTCGACAAGATCTAATCTGCCTGCCTGATCCTGGGGCTGCTGCACAGCCCTATCGCGACACAAGGCCCCCCACAGGTCCTCCTCTCTCCTGAGGGTGGCGTATTTGGGCTGCTCCCCAGGGTTGGATTGGTGTCCAGCTTCTTGGGGGCAGTCCAGGTCGTCCTCTCTCCTGAAGGTGGCGTATTTGTGGGAGCGGCCTTGCGTCGCGAAAGGGCCGCGAAGCGGCCCCATCGATATCGGTTGCGAAGCTGATCATTCGGGGTCCAGTGCCCGCCCGGTCATTCCAAAAATTCCCCAGTCCCCACACCCTCGCCACGGCTTTCGTAGCATTTCAATGTGACCAATGAGTCAAAACGCTCATCTTCCCTGTATTCTATGCAGCAGCTGTTGCAGCATTTTGTTACCGGTGCGCAGGCGAGCCCTGGCTACAACCCCTGGCGGTGACCGCTCCGGTATTTGGCGCCCTCAATTCATCGAGTGGTGGTCTTTGGCTGTTTTCATTGGGAAGCCAGAATGATTGGCATCAAAAGCATTGCGAGTTACGTGCCCACCGCTGGCCTGGACAACTACGTTCAGGGTGCGAAGTTCGGCAAGGACGAAGAGTTCATGTTCGGCAAGATCGGTGCGTCGTTCCTGCCGCGCAAGGCCGAAGAGCAAGAAACCTCCGACTTGTGCGTAGAAGCCGCCCAGGCGCTGTTCGCCAGCAACCCCGACCTTGATCCGCAATCGATCGATGCGTTGATCGTGGTCACCCAGAACGGCGACGAAGAAGGCCTGCCGCACACCGCAGCCATCGTCCAGAGCAAACTTGGCCTGTCTACCCGCGTGGCGGCGTTCGACGTGTCGCTGGGCTGCTCCGGCTATGTGTATGGCCTGTATGCGATCAAAGGCTTCATGGAGGCGGCAGGCCTGAAGAACGGCCTGCTGATCACCGCCGACCCGTATTCGAAGATCGTCGACCCGGAAGACCGCAACACCACCATGCTGTTCGGCGACGCCGCCACGGCAACCTGGATGGGTGAAGACGCGGTTTGGAACCTGGGCCAGGCGCGTTTCGGCACTGACGGTTCCGGTGCCGAGCACCTGAAAGTCAGTGACGGCAAATTCTTCATGAATGGCCGCCAGGTATTCAACTTCGCCCTGATCAAAGTGCCAGCGCACCTGCACGAGCTGCTGGATGCCAGCGGCCTGAAGTCGTCGGATATCGACGCCTTCTGCATCCACCAGGGCAGTGCGGCGATTGTCGACGCCGTGGCGCGACGCTTTGAAGAGCAACACCCGGAGAAGTTCGTCAAGGACATGCTGGAAACCGGCAATACGGTGTCCTCCAGTGTTCCGCTGCTGCTGCAGAAGCACATGCTCGATGGCAGCTGGAAGCGCGTGGCGATCAGTGGCTTTGGCGTGGGCCTGTCGTGGGGCTCGGCCATCCTGTACCGCGACTGACCCCAGTCAGCCCCCAAAAGCGCCCGGCGGCCACCGCCCGGCGCTTTTTTTCTGCCGAAAATAAATGTCTGCCTGACGCAGCCCATTGTAGGAGCGGGTTCACCCGCGAAGAAGGCAGCTCGGTCTATGGCACCGGCTTCGCCGGTGTTCGCGGGTGAACCCGCCCCTACAGACGGGATGAGGCATTCAGCCCATTCCAAACAGTTTTTGACGCCAATAAACCGCCCTTAACCCCTTGATTTCTCAGGGCTGGCCCCATGCCAGTATTTTTTTTTTGAAAAAACCCTCAAGCAACCCGCACACCCGACGATAACCATTACGAAGGTTCTCTAGGCCACACCCGGCTGTCGCCAGGGCCGGAAGCCGCAGTATCCATACAACGAGGAATTCGTCATGGCTTTGACCGTTAACACTAACATCACCTCCTTGGGCGTTCAGAAGAACCTGAACCGTGCTTCCGACGCGCTGGGCACCTCCATGTCCCGCCTGTCCTCTGGCCTGAAAATCAACAGCGCCAAAGACGACGCCGCTGGCCTGCAGATCGCCAACCGTCTGACCAGTCAGGTCAAAGGCCTGGCCGTCGGCGTGAAAAACGCCAACGACGGTATCTCCATCGCCCAGACCGCTGAAGGCGCGATGCAGGAATCCACCAACATTTTGCAGCGTATGCGCGAACTGGCCCTGCAATCCGCCAACGGCTCGAACAGCGATGACGACCGTGCTTCCCTGCAGCAAGAATTCACTGCCCTGACCGGCGAACTGAACCGTATCGCCAGCACCACCACCTTTGGTGGCCGTAACCTCCTGGACGGCTCGTTCGGCAGCACTTCATTCCAGGTTGGCGCCAACGCTAACGAAACCATCTCGTTCGGCATGAGCAACCTGAGCGCTACCGGTCTGAAAGGTACCTACAGCGAGGCCAACGTTGCTGGTGTCGCTACCCAGATGAAGGCTTCGGTTACTGGTTCGCTGAACTACCAGGCGGGTGGTCTCTACACCGCTGACGCAACCAATGATCAAACGCTGACTTTGGCTGGCACTGATATCACCATCGCTTCAGGTTCGTCTATTGCTCAGGCAGTTTCGGCCATCAACGCCAAAACTGCTGACACTGGCGTAACCGCCAAGCTGGATGATGCCGGTACTGGCATCATCATGAGCTCGAAGAAGGCGTTCACTACTTCTGCGACTGCGGGCGGGCTGATCGCTGGTGTAGGTACCACTGAGAGCACTGCTGCCAAAACCACTGCGCTGAACAACGATGCAGAAATCAACATCAATGGCGTGTCGATTGCCCTGGCTGCTGCCGATCCTCTGGGTGGCGCGGCAAGCGTGGTTTCGAAGATCAATGCTGAAACCGCGAACACTGGTGTTACTGCCAGCCTGACCAGTGATGGCCGTTTGCAGCTGGATTCCACTGACGCCGGTGTTCCAACTGGTAAGGCAATCACCCTGGCTGATGGTTCGGGTGCAGATGGCGCGGGTACTCTCGCTGCGCTGGGTCTGTCGGCCGGCACTACCGAAACCAAACTGACCGCCAACACCTCGCTGAACATCAACGGCGTAGAAGTCAAGTTCAACCAAGGCTCGACCATGGACGAGATTATCTCGTCCATCAACAGCGCCAGCACTGGCGTGACTGCTTCCAAGGTGACCACTGCTGGCGCCGACAAGATCTCGCTGTTCTCCGACAACGACATCAAGATCTCTGAAGGTAGCGCTGGTACCGGCCTGACCATGCTGGGTCTGACCGCTGGTTCCACCACTGCGGCTGTGCAAAATACTACCATGTCCGACTTGAGCATCCTGACTGCCGACGCGTCGCAGCAAGCCGTTCAAGCTCTGGACTCCGCCATCCAGCAGGTCGACAGCCAGCGCGCCCAGCTGGGTGCGGTGCAAAACCGTTTCAACAGCACCGTTTCTAACCTGCAAAGCATCTCGGAAAACTCCACTGCGGCCCGCAGCCGTGTGCAGGACGCCGACTTCGCTTCGGAAACTGCCGAGCTGACCAAGCAGCAAACCCTGCAACAGGCTTCCACTGCGATTCTGTCTCAGGCCAACCAGCTGCCGTCGTCGGTACTGAAACTGCTGGGCTAATTTCAAAAGCTGAGTAGTTTGACGAAGGGTACGGCGACGTACCCTTTCGTCTTTCCAAGAAAAGAGGTGTAAGAAATGGATATGAGCGTGAAACTGGGCCTGTCCTATCCCGCCTCCGCTGCGCCCGACACGTCGACGAGCAAGCGGCAAGCAAGCGAACAGGCAGCTGACGAGCCTGTCGCCAAAGAATCTAAGCCTGTAGCTCGAAAAGAGCTGGAAACCGCTGTAAATGCGATCCAGGACTTCGTAAAGGCTTCAGAGCGACAACTCGACTTTTCGATCGATGAAGCCTCCGGTCTGGTGGTGGTCAAAGTCATAGCCCGTCAAAGTGGCGAAGTCATCCGCCAGCTGCCTTCGGAAGTGGCGCTGAAACTGGCGGAAAACCTCAAGGATGCCGGCAGCCTGTTGTTCGACACCCAGGCCTGAGTTGGCACGGCTTTTGTTGTAAAGCCGCACGGACGCGTTTTCGTCGAATGTTCGACGGTCACCGAAAAGGAAAGTTAAAGATGGCGAGTGCAACCATTACCGGCCTGGGTTCTGGCCTTAAGATCGATGAAATCGTCGCGGCCCTCACGGCTGCCGAAAAAGCACCTAAGCAGGCGCAGATCAATACCCAGACTCAGAAGGCGACTACGTCCTTGTCGGCCATTGGCACTGTCAAAAGTGCACTCGACACTTATCGGTCCGCGATTGCCAAGCTCAATACCGCTACAAGCTTCAACGGCTTGAGCGCGACGTCTTCTGACAAGGCGGTGGCCAATATCACCATCGCCGATGGTGTGTCGACAGGAACGTACTCGTTAGAAGTGACCCAGTTGGCTACCGCTTCTAAGATTTCCACCAAGGTATACAGTGGCGCATCTGCGGTGATCAACAGTAGCGGCCAGGCGCAGACCCTGACTATCGGTCAGGGCGATACCACCTATAGCGTCAACATTGCGGACGGGGCAACGTTGCAGCAGACGCGGGATAGTATCAATAGCCAGTTGCAGTCCAAGGGTGTCACTGCCAACATCGTGACCGATGCCAGTGGTTCGCGTCTGGTGTTTTCTTCGACCAAGATGGGGGCGGGTACCGAACTGACATTGGGTGGTGGCTCTGACTTGGCAGTCGATACCAAGACCATTGCCGTTCCACAGAATGCCAAGTACAAGCTCGATGGTCTTGAGCTTGAATCAGCCTCCAATTCGGTGACTGATGCAGTAAGTGGTGTGAATATCGAGCTGGTCAAAGAGGGTAAGGTTTCGCTCTCGGTCAGCAATAACACCGATACCCTCAAGACCTCCGTGCAGTCGTTCATCACTGCCTACAATGCGCTGATGACGTCTATCAACAGCGTAACAAAGGTAACGGCAGGCGCTGATGGCAGTAGCACCACCGGCGCCGCACTGACTGGGGATGCCACGATGCGTTCGATGGTCAACTCGATCCGCAGCGAGCTGACACGTTCGGTGGGTGAGGGCGGTTTGAAGACCTTGTCTCAACTGGGTGTAAATACGGTCCAGAAAACCGGGCTGCTGGAGCTGAATGAGACTAAATGGAACGACGCGGTAAAAACCCATGCCGCCGATATCAGTGACCTGTTCACTGGCAAAGAAGGCTTGTTGACCCGTATGACCTCGGCGACTGAGGGCTATGCCAAGACGGGGGGTATCCTTGCCTCGCGGCAGACCAGCCTGACTGCGCAGCTTAAGGAGCTCGAGTCCTCCCAGGAGGCACTCGATCGCCGCATCGAATCGCTGACCGAAACCTTGACCAAAAAGTACAATGCTATGGATACGCTAGTCGCCCAGCTCAAAGCCAGTAGTGACAGCGTGATGGCTACACTGAACGCACTGAACAAGTCCAATAGCGACGATTGATCACCCTAAAGAAAGCCGGGGCAGTGCCGATTACCTAGGTATGCTGCCACTGTTGCACCAAGTTCACTGAGGATTTCCCATGCACCCGATGAGAGCCCTTCGCCAGTACCAGAAGGTCAATTCCCATGCCCAAATTTCCGAGGCAACCCCTCATCGTTTGGTGCAAATGCTGATGGAGGGCGGGCTTGACCGCATGGCTCAGGCAAAGGGTGCAATCAGTCGTGGAGACGTTGCTCAAAAGGGTATCTTGCTGGGTAAGGCTATCGACATTATTGGTGGCTTGCGTGAAGGGTTGGACCGGGAAAAGGCGGAAAACCCCGAAGAACTGGATCGCCTGGATGAGTTATATGCCTACATGACCACACGCCTGATGCAGGCCAACTTGCACAGTGATCCGGCTATTATCGACGAAGTCGCGCAATTGATGATCACTGTCAAAAGCGGCTGGGATGCCATCGCCTCCGCCGAGCAATAACACCCTAAGGAGCCCCCCATGAGCGCGCTGCAGCAAATCGAAGACACCCGCCTTGCCCTGAGCGAGGCCCTGCAAGTGCGCGACTGGGCGGCCATTGGTGAGTTGGACTTGGCCTGTCGTACGCTGATGGATGAATTACTGCAAGAGAATCTGGATGATGAGGCCGCAATCCGGGCCAATCTGGAAGCGTTGATGGCGGTTTATCGTCAGCTGATCGACGTTGCAAGTGACGAGCGTCAATCCTTGGTCGCACAAATGTCGAATATCAACCAAGCGAAACACGCCACAAAGGTATACCATCTGTTCAGCTGAAGCTGGGCAGAGAGCAACGCTTCGACGCCATAAATTTGACTGCCTTTAAGTTTTTGACTTTACTAGTGGCTGTTTTCGAATTTCAGACGTCCGAACACTGACCATTCAGTCGGAATGATGTCGAGCACGCCCCTGCAGGGCGCCGATATGACTAGGGAAGTTGCTATTGCATGTGGCGTGAAACCAAGATTCTGCTGATCGATGACGACAGCGCGCGCCGCCGCGACCTTGCGGTGGTGCTGAACTTCCTCGGCGAAGAAAACCTCGCGTGTGCCAGCCATGACTGGCAGCAGGCGGTCGAGCCATTGTCCTCGAGCCGCGAAGTGCTGTGCGTGCTCATCGGCACCGTAAATGCTCCGGGCAATCTGCTTGGGTTGCTTAAGACAGTGGCTGCGTGGGATGAGTTCCTTCCAGTTTTGCTTTTAGGTGAAATTTCTTCCGCCGAGCTGCCGGAAGACCTTCGCCGCCGGGTGCTTTCCAACCTGGAAATGCCGCCAAGCTACAGCCAGCTGCTGGATTCGCTGCACCGTGCCCAGGTCTACCGCGAAATGTATGACCAGGCGCGCGAGCGCGGTCGCCAGCGCGAGCCCAATCTGTTCCGCAGCCTGGTTGGCACCAGTCGTGCCATTCAGCACGTGCGGCAAATGATGCAGCAAGTGGCGGATACCGACGCCAGCGTGCTGATCCTGGGTGAGTCGGGCACCGGCAAGGAAGTGGTAGCGCGCAACCTGCACTACCATTCCAAGCGCCGCGAAGCGCCGTTCGTGCCGGTCAACTGTGGCGCGATCCCGGCCGAGCTGCTGGAAAGCGAACTGTTCGGCCACGAGAAGGGCGCCTTTACCGGGGCCATCACCAGCCGTGCCGGGCGTTTCGAACTGGCCAACGGCGGTACCCTGTTCCTCGATGAAATTGGCGACATGCCGTTGCCGATGCAGGTCAAGCTGCTGCGTGTGCTGCAGGAGCGTACCTTCGAGCGCGTGGGCAGCAACAAGACCCAGAGCATCGACGTGCGCATCATCGCTGCGACGCACAAGAACCTCGAAACCATGATCGAGGACGGCACCTTCCGCGAAGACCTGTACTACCGCCTGAACGTGTTCCCTATCGAAATGGCGCCGCTGCGTGAGCGGGTGGAAGACATCCCGTTGCTGATGAACGAGCTGATTTCGCGCATGGAGCACGAGAAGCGCGGTTCCATTCGCTTCAATTCCGCCTCGATCATGTCGCTGTGTCGTCACGGCTGGCCGGGCAACGTGCGCGAGCTGGCCAACCTGGTCGAGCGCATGGCGATCATGCACCCGTACGGGGTCATTGGCGTGTCGGAACTGCCGAAGAAATTCCGCTATGTCGATGACGAAGACGAGCAGATGGTCGACAGCCTGCGCAGCGATCTGGAAGAGCGCGTGGCGATCAATGGCCACACACCAAACTTCAGCAACCACGCCATGCTGCCGCCCGAAGGCCTGGACCTCAAGGACTACCTGGGTAGCCTGGAGCAGGGCCTGATCCAGCAGGCGCTGGACGATGCCAACGGTATCGTTGCGCGCGCGGCTGAACGTTTGCGTATTCGCCGTACTACCCTGGTCGAGAAAATGCGCAAGTACGGCATGAGCCGCCAAGGCGGCGAGGAACAGGCGGAAGATTGAAGCCTGGCGGTTGCCTGTGCCGGGCTCTTCGCGGGCACGCCCGCTCCCACAGGATCGATGCACATCTTCAATTCGGTGATATCCCTGTGGGAGCGGGCTTGCCCGCGAAGAGGCCGGCACAAATCCCTATCTCCGGCACGGCTATTGCTACACCGCTGGCAACACACCGTTTTTATGACGGTCAGCCACGCGAGAGAGCACGATGCCCCAGGCCGCCCACGTATCCCGAGCCCCCGATCAGCAGGGGCAAACCCCGGTCGCGCAGGACAGCGGCCAGGGTATCGCGCAAGCCTTCGCCCTGTTCAATCAGGTGTCCAGCCAGCTGAGCCAGTCCTACAGCCTGCTTGAAGCCCGGGTCAGTGAGCTCAAAGGTGAGCTGGCCGTGGTCAGCGCCCAGCGCATCGACGAACTGAGTGAAAAGGAACGCCTGGCCAACCGCCTGCAGAACCTGCTGGACTTGCTACCCGGCGGGGTGATCGTGATCGACGGCCAGGGCCTGGTGCGCGAAGCCAACCCGGCCGCCTGCGAGTTGCTCGGTGAGCCTCTGATCGGCCAATTGTGGCGCCAGGTGATCGCCCGTAGCTTTGCCCCGCGCAAGGACGACGGCCACGAAGTCTCGCTGCGCGACGGTCGCCGCCTGTCGATCGCCACCCGCTCGCTGGATGCCGAGCCTGGCCAATTGGTGCTGCTCAACGACCTGACTGAAACCCGTCGCCTCCAGGACCAGCTGGCTCGCCACGAGCGCCTGTCGTCGTTGGGGCGCATGGTTGCCTCGCTGGCTCACCAGATCCGTACGCCGCTGTCCGCAGCCATGCTGTATGCCAGCCACCTGGCCGATAGCGAGCAAACGCTGAGCGCGGAAACCCGCCTGCGTTTCGCCGCAACCTTGAAGGAACGCCTGCACGAGCTGGAACACCAGGTGCGCGACATGCTGGTGTTTGCCCGTGGCGAGTTGCCGCTGGGGGATCGGGTGACCCCGAAAGCGCTGTTCCAGGCCCTGCAGCAGGCGGCCCAGGCGCATGTGCAGGGGCACGCCGTGCGCTGGCAGTGCGACAGTCATCTGGGTGAGCTGCTGTGCAACCGCGACACGCTGGTCGGCGCCTTGCTCAACCTGATTGAAAATGCCCTGCAGGCCAGCGATGGCCCGGCGCGGCTGAAGGTGCACCTGTACCGCCGCGAACGTAGCTTGCACCTGTGCGTCAGCGATGCCGGCAGCGGCATCGATGCAGGCTTGCTCGGCCGTTTGGGCGAGCCGTTCCTTACCACCAAGGCCACCGGTACCGGCCTGGGCCTGGCCGTGGTCAAGGCGGTGGTGCGTGCGCATCAGGGCACGATCAACCTGCGCTCGAAAGTCGGCCGTGGTACCTGCGTGCGGGTAGAGCTGCCGTTGATCGACGGGCAATTGGCGGAGGGGGTGTAATGGCAATCAAGGTGCTGCTGGTCGAGGATGACCGCGTATTGCGCCAGGCGCTGGGCGATACCCTGGAAATCGGCGGTTTCGCCTATCAGGCAGTGGGCAGTGCCGAAGAAGCGCTGGAGGCCGTACTCGAAGACGCGTTCAGCCTGGTGGTCAGTGACGTCAACATGCCCGGTATGGATGGGCACCAGTTGCTGAGCCAGCTGCGCCGCCAGCAGCCACAGTTGCCGGTGTTGTTGATGACGGCGCATGCCGCCGTCGAGCGTGCGGTCGAGGCCATGCGCCAAGGCGCCGCCGACTACCTGGTCAAACCGTTCGAGCCCAAGGCGCTGCTCAACCTCGTGGAGCGGCATGCCGCCGGACGTGTGACCGGCGAAGAAGGGCCGGTGGCCTGCGAGCCGGCCAGCCGCCAATTGCTGGAGCTGGCGGCCCGTGTGGCGCGCAGTGACTCGACCGTGCTGATTTCCGGCGAGTCCGGTACTGGCAAGGAAGTGCTGGCGCGCTACATTCACCAGCAGTCCCCGCGTGCGGCGCAGCCCTTCGTGGCGATCAACTGCGCGGCGATCCCCGACAACATGCTCGAGGCCACCCTCTTTGGCCACGAGAAGGGTGCCTTCACCGGTGCTATCGCGGCTCAGGCGGGCAAGTTCGAGCAGGCCGAAGGCGGCACCCTGCTGCTCGACGAAATCTCGGAAATGCCCATGGCCTTGCAAGCCAAGCTGCTGCGTGTGCTGCAGGAGCGCGAGGTGGAGCGGGTAGGCGGGCGCAAGCCGATCAGCCTGGACATTCGGGTGCTGGCCACCACCAACCGCGACCTGGCCGGCGAAGTGGCGGCCGGGCGCTTCCGCGAAGACCTGTACTACCGCCTGTCGGTGTTCCCGCTGGCCTGGCGCCCGCTGCGTGAGCGGCCGGGCGATATCCTGCAGCTGGCCGAGCGCCTGCTGGCGCGCCATGTGACCAAGATGAAGCATGCCCCGGTGCGCCTCTCGCCAGCGGCTCGGGCCTGCCTGCAGGCATATGCCTGGCCGGGCAACGTGCGCGAACTGGACAACGCCCTGCAGCGGGCGTTGATTCTGCAGCAGGGTGGCGTGATCGAGGCGGCGGATTTTTGTCTGGCAGGCGCCATTCCATTGTCGGCTGGCACCGAGCCATCTCTCGAGGTGGCTGCTGATGCCGGCGGCCTGGGGGATGACATGCGTCGCCACGAGTACCAGATGATCATCGACACCCTGCGCGCCGAGCGCGGCCGCCGCAAAGAGGCGGCCGAACGCCTGGGGATCAGTCCGCGGACGTTGCGCTACAAGCTGGCGCAGATGCGCGATGCCGGGTTTGACGTCGAGGCCAGTCTGTTCGGCTGACTGGCAAATCATCTGCAACTGGCGCGGACCTCTGTGGGAGCGGTCTTGCGTCGCGATAGGGCCGCAAAGCGGCCCCGGCGATCTTTGCGGCGGAGCTGAAGTCCTGGGGCCGCTTTGCGTCCCTATCGCGACGCAAGGCCGCTCCCACAGGAATTGTGTGATCCCAGGGAAATTAGTCGCGAAGGCTGGCACCTTTGTTGCTTTAGGTAGGTCATTCGCCGCATGAGTGTCAAAAAAATGCGGCCGCAGGAGAGAGAAGGGTCATGAGCCAAGGTGTTGAATTCAATCGTCTGATGTTGGACATGCGGGCCATGCAGGCCGATGCCATGTCGCTGCCCAAGGTAACTGCCGCCCCCGAGCTGGCGCCAGGGCAAAGCACCTTCGCCGACATGCTCGGCCAGGCCATCGGCAAGGTGCATGAGACGCAGCAGGCCTCGACCCAACTGGCCAACGCGTTCGAAATCGGCAAAAGCGGCGTCGACCTGACTGACGTGATGATCGCTTCGCAAAAGGCCAGCGTGTCGATGCAAGCCATGACCCAGGTACGCAACAAGCTGGTCCAGGCGTACCAGGACATCATGCAGATGCCGGTTTGAGGACGGATGTAACCCATGGCTGAAGCAGTCGTCGAAAACGCCCCCGCCAAAGCTGGCTCGCCAGCGGCCAAGCCGCCGCTGTTTGGCATGGCGTTTCTGGAAAACATCTCGCAGATGCCCATGCTGCGCCAGATCGGCCTCATGGTCGGCCTGGCGGCCAGCGTGGCCATCGGCTTTGCCGTGGTGCTGTGGTCGCAACAACCCGATTACCGTCCGTTGTACGGCAGCCTGTCGGGCATGGACACCAAGCAGGTCATGGACACCCTGGCCGCTGCTGACATCCCCTATAACGTGGAGCCCAACTCGGGGGCCCTGCTGGTCAAGGCCGACGACCTCTCCCGTGCGCGCCTGAAACTGGCAGCCGCCGGCGTGGCGCCGAGCGACGGCAATGTCGGCTTCGAACTGCTCGACAAGGAGCAGGGCCTGGGCACCAGCCAGTTCATGGAAGCCACCCGCTACCGCCGCAGCCTGGAAGGCGAACTGGCCCGTACCGTTTCCAGCCTCAACAACGTCAAGGCCGCGCGCGTGCACCTGGCCATCCCGAAAAGTTCGGTGTTCGTGCGTGATGAACGCAAGCCCAGCGCCTCGGTACTGGTCGAGCTGTACCCAGGCCGTGCACTGGAAGCCGGGCAGGTGATGGCCATCGTCAACCTGGTCGCCACCAGCGTGCCGGAACTGGACAAATCCCAGGTCACCGTCGTCGACCAGAAAGGCAACCTGCTGTCCGAGCAGATTCAGGATTCCGCGCTGACCCAGGCCGGCAAGCAGTTCGACTACAGCCGCCGGGTGGAAAGCATGCTCACCCAGCGTGTGCACAACATTCTGCAGCCGGTGTTGGGCAACGACCGCTACAAGGCCGAAGTGTCCGCCGACCTCGACTTCAGCGCGGTCGAGTCCACCTCCGAACAGTTCAACCCCGACCAGCCGGCGTTGCGCAGCGAGCAGTCGGTTGACGAACAACGTGCCAGCAGCCAAGGCCCTCAAGGCGTGCCTGGCGCGCTGAGCAACCAGCCGCCAGGCGCCGCTTCGGCACCGCAGACCACCGGTGGCGCGGCTACCCCGGCTGCCGCCATTCAGCCTGGCCAACCGCTGGTGGATGCCAACGGCCAGCAGATCATGGACCCGGCCACCGGTCAGCCGATGCTCGCGCCGTACCCGTCAGACAAACGTCAGCAGAGCACCAAGAACTTTGAGCTGGACCGTTCCATCAGCCACACTCGCCAGCAGCAGGGGCGCATGACCCGTCTGTCGGTAGCGGTGGTGGTGGACGACCAGGTCAAGATCGACCCGGCCACTGGCGATACCACGCGTGCGCCATGGGGCGCCGAGGACCTGGCGCGCTTTACCCGCCTGGTGCAGGACGCAGTTGGCTTCGATGCCAGTCGTGGCGACAGCGTGACGGTGATCAACGTGCCGTTCGCCGCCGACCGTGGCGAGGAAATCGCCGACATCGCCTTCTACCAGCAGCCGTGGTTCTGGGATATCGTCAAGCAGGTGCTGGGCGTGGTGTTCATCCTGGTGCTGGTGTTCGGCGTGCTGCGGCCAGTGCTGAACAACATTACCGGGGGCGGCAAGCAGGCTGCCCCGGACAGTGACATGGAGCTGGGCGGCATGATGGGTCTGGATGGCGAACTGGCCAACGACCGCGTCAGCCTGGGTGGCCCGACAAGCATTCTGCTGCCTAGCCCGAGCGAGGGTTACGAGGCACAGCTCAACGCAATCAAAGGCCTGGTGGCCGAAGACCCGGGCCGTGTGGCTCAGGTCGTGAAAGACTGGATCAACGCCGATGAGTGATAACCGAGCCGTTACCGCCAAGCTGAGCCGCGTCGACAAGGCGGCGATCCTCCTGCTCTCGCTGGGCGAGACCGATGCGGCCCAGGTGCTGCGGCACATGGGCCCGAAGGAAGTGCAGCGGGTGGGTGTGGCCATGGCGCAGATGGGCAATGTGCACCGTGACCAGGTCGAACAGGTGATGAGCGAGTTCGTCGACATCGTCGGCGACCAGACCAGCCTGGGCGTCGGTTCTGATGCGTACATCCGCAAGATGCTCAACCAGGCCCTGGGCGAGGACAAGGCCAACGGCCTGGTCGACCGCATCCTGCTCGGCGGCAATACCAGCGGCCTGGACAGCCTCAAGTGGATGGAGCCGCGTGCCGTGGCCGACGTGATCCGCTACGAGCACCCGCAGATCCAGGCCATCGTGGTCGCCTACCTCGACCCGGACCAGGCCGGTGAAGTGCTGAGCAACTTCGACCACAAGGTGCGCCTGGACATCGTCCTGCGCGTGTCATCGCTGAACACCGTGCAACCCGCGGCGCTGAAGGAGCTGAACCAGATCCTCGAGAAGCAGTTCTCGGGCAACTCCAACGCCGCGCGCACCACCCTGGGTGGTATCAAGCGTGCTGCCGACATCATGAACTTCCTCGACAGCTCGGTGGAAGGCGCACTGATGGACGCGATCCGCGAAATCGACAGCGACCTGTCGGAGCAGATCGAAGACCTGATGTTCGTCTTCAACAACCTGGCCGACGTCGACGACCGGGGCATCCAGGCGCTGTTGCGCGAAGTGTCCTCCGACGTGTTGGTGGTGTCGCTCAAGGGTGCCGACGAGCGGGTCAAGGACAAGATCTTCAAGAACATGTCCAAACGTGCTTCGGAACTGCTGCGTGACGATCTGGAGGCCAAAGGGCCGGTACGGGTCAGCGACGTGGAAACCGCGCAGAAAGAAATCCTCACCATTGCCCGGCGCATGGCCGAGGCCGGCGAGATCGTGCTCGGCGGCAAGGGCGCCGAGGAAATGATCTAAGGTATTCGCGATCCCATAGCCGACGCCGCCTTTTGTTGGAGCGGGTTTACCCGCGAAGGCGTCGGTCCTGGCAATCGAGGTTGTCGCTGCCGACGCATTCGCGGGTGAACCCGCTCCTACAAGGGACCGTGTCGGCCGAACATGGTTTGAGAACATGACAGCATGCCCACCAAAGAACACCACCCCAGCGACCTGATCCGTGCCCGCGACCTCGAGGGCGTGGATGTGTGGACGCTGCCAAGCTTCGACCCGGAACCGGAACCGGAGCCCGAACCGGAGCCTGAGCCTGAGCCCGAGGTCATCGAGGAAGTCGAGGAAGTGCCGCTGGAAGAAGTCCAGCCGTTGACCCTGGAAGAGCTCGAAGCCATCCGTCAGGAGGCTTACAACGAGGGCTTCGCAACCGGTGAGCGCGAGGGCTTCCACAGCACCCAGCTCAAGGTTCGCCAGGAGGCCGAAGAGGCCCTGAAAACCAAACTCGACAGCCTCGAGCGGCTGATGGCCAACCTGATGGAGCCGATTGCCGAGCAGGACACGCAGATCGAGAAAAGCCTGGTGCACCTTATCGCGCACATGAGCCGCCAGGTGATCGGCCGCGAGCTGCGCAACGATTCCAGCCAGATCACCCAAGTGCTGCGCGAAGCGCTCAAGCTGCTGCCCATGGGTGCGGACAATATCCGCATCCACCTCAACCCGCAGGATTTCGAGCTGGCCAAGGCCCTGCGCGAACGCCATGAGGAGAACTGGCGGCTGCTGGAAGACAGCGCGCTGCTACCGGGTGGTTGCCGCATCGAGACGGCCCACAGCCGTATCGATGCCACCATGGAAACGCGTATCGAAAAAGCGGTGGCGCAGCTGTTCGACCAGTTGCACGATCATTCCCTGCACCCGGCGGCGCCAGACATGTCGATAGACCTGGACGCGCCGGTCGAGCGTACCGTGGACAGCCCAGATGCGCCTTGAACGCACCAGCTTCGGCAAGCGCCTGGGCACTTACGCTGAGGCCATCGAGCTGCCGGCCCAGCCCATCGTCGAAGGCCGTTTGCTGCGTATGGTCGGCCTCACCCTGGAAGCCGAAGGCCTGCGCGCTGCAGTGGGCAGCCGCTGTCTGGTGATCAACGATGACAGTTATCACCCCGTGCAGGTCGAGGCCGAAGTCATGGGCTTTGCCGGGCCGAAGGTGTTTCTGATGCCGGTGGGCAGCATCGTCGGGATTGCCCCGGGGGCCCGGGTCGTCCCGCTGGATGACGGCGGCCGCCTGCCCATGGGCATGAGCATGCTGGGCCGGGTGCTCGACGGCGCCGGCCGTGCGCTGGATGGCAAGGGCGGGATGAAGGCCGAGGACTGGGTGCCGATGGACGGCCCGGTGATCAACCCGCTCAACCGCGACCCTATCAGCAAGCCGTTGGATGTGGGCATTCGCAGTATCAACGGCCTGCTTACCGTCGGCCGTGGCCAGCGGTTAGGCCTGTTCGCCGGTACCGGTGTGGGTAAATCGGTATTGCTGGGCATGATGACCCGTTTCACCGAAGCCGAAATCATCGTGGTCGGCCTGATCGGGGAGCGGGGGCGCGAGGTGAAGGAATTCATCGAGCACATCCTTGGTGAAGAGGGCCTCAAGCGCTCGGTGGTGGTGGCTTCGCCGGCCGACGATGCGCCGCTGATGCGCCTGCGCGCCGCCATGTATTGCACGCGCATTGCCGAGTACTTCCGCGACAAAGGCAAGAATGTGCTGTTGCTGATGGACTCGTTGACCCGTTTCGCCCAGGCCCAGCGGGAAATTGCCCTGGCCATCGGCGAGCCGCCAGCCACCCGGGGTTACCCGCCCTCTGTGTTCGCCAAGCTGCCCAAGCTGGTGGAGCGGGCAGGCAATGGCGAACCAGGCGGTGGTTCGATCACTGCGTTCTATACCGTGCTGTCTGAAGGCGACGATCAGCAAGACCCGATCGCCGACTCGGCGCGGGGCGTGCTTGACGGCCACTTTGTACTGTCGCGTCGGCTGGCTGAGGAAGGCCATTACCCGGCCATCGACATCGAAGCGTCGATCAGCCGGGTCATGCCCCAAGTGGTCGATGCCGACCACTTGCGCCAGGCGCAGAAGTTCAAGCAACTGTGGTCGCGCCTGTCGCAAAGCCGCGACCTGATCAGCGTGGGTGCCTATGTAGCCGGCGGTGATCCGGAGACTGACCTGGCCATTGCCTTGCAATCGAAGCTGGTTGAGTTTCTGCGCCAGGGCCTGCGCGAGAACGTGGGCATGGCGCAGAGCCGCGAACAGCTGGGGGCGATTTTCACGCCCCCGGCAGGTTGATAAGCCATGGCGCTGCCCGGACGTGCCGCGCGCCTGGCGCCGGTGGTGGACATGGCCGAAGAGGCCGAGCGCAAGGCGGCTCAGCGCCTTGGCCATTTCCAGCAGCAGGTGGCCACGGCCCAGGCCAAGCTGGCCGAGCTGGAGCGCTTTCGCGAGGATTACCAGCTGCAGTGGATCAACCGCGGCGGGCAAGGGGTCAATGGCAGCTGGCTGGTCAATTACCAGCGCTTTCTGGGGCAGCTGGAAACGGCCATGACCCAGCAGCGCCAGAGCCTGGTCTGGCACCAGAACAACCTCAACAACGCCCGTGGTACCTGGCAGCAGGCCTATGCCCGGGTGGAAGGTTTGCGCAAGCTGGTACAGCGCTACCAGGACGAGGCCCGGCGCGCTGAAGACAAGCGCGAGCAGCGCTTGCTGGATGAGCTGTCGCAGCGCCTGCCGCGGCAAAACCATCTATAGGTGTTCTCCGCAGGCCTTGCAGCGGAATAATTGGCCCGAAACAAATGAGAGGTCTTGCCCGCGAATGCGGTGGCGGCTGCGACGGTGTATGACCGGGTATGTTGGCTGGCAGGTCCGGCCTCTTAGCGGGTGAACCCGCTCCTACCACGGTATGGGGCGACACCACCGATTGATTGTAGGAGCGGGTTCACCCGCGAAGAGGCCGGTACAGGCCATCAAAGCCGTGAGCCTGCATCCGCTTGCCTCCCCCACCATCGCCTGCTAAACCTTAAAGCAGTTGCATCCGCCATCATCGAAGGAATCGCTAGCATGGCAGTCGAGACTGATTTTTCGCAGGACGGGAAAAAGCTGACCATCAAGATCAAGGGGCGCTTCGATTTCGGCAAGCATCAGGAGTTTCGCGACGCCTACGAACGCCAGCCCAGGCGGCCGGATTCGGTGGTCGTCGACCTGAAGGACACCACCTACCTCGACAGCTCCGCGCTCGGCATGCTGCTGTTGCTGCGCGACCACGCGGGCGGCGACGAGTCGGATGTGCGGGTGGTGCATGCCAGCTCCGACGTGCGCAAGATCCTCGCCATCTCCAATTTCGAAAAACTCTTCGATATCAGTTGAGCGCCGACATGCCGGCCGAACAGGCGTTAACCGTGCTGGTCGCCGAAGACAGTGCTGTCGATCGCCTTCTGCTTGCGCAGATCGTGCGCCGCCAGGGGCATCAGGTATTCACCGCTGAAAACGGCGAGCAGGCGGTAGCGCTGTACCTCGAGCGGCGCCCGCAACTGGTGCTGCTGGACGCCCTGATGCCGGTCATGGATGGCTTCGAGGCGGCGCGGCAGATCAAGGCATTGGCTGGCGAAGCGCTGGTGCCGATCATTTTTCTGACGTCGCTGAATGAAGAAGAAGGCCTGGTGCGTTGCCTGGAGGCGGGGGGCGATGATTTCATGGCCAAGCCCTACAGCGCGGTGATCCTGGCTGCCAAGATTCGCGCCATGGACCGCCTGCGTCGCTTGCAGGCAACGGTACTGGAACAGCGTGACCAGATCACCCGGCATCACCATCACCTGCTTAACGAGCAGCGGGTCGCCAAGGCGGTGTTCGACAAGGTAGCCCACTCTGGTTGCCTTTCTGCACCCAACATTCGCTACCTGCAATCGCCTTACGCGCTGTTCAATGGCGACCTGATGCTGGCGGCATTTACCCCGGCCGGCGACATGCGTGTGCTGCTTGGCGATTTCACCGGTCACGGCCTGCCGGCGGCGGTCGGCGCCATGCCGATGGCTGAGGTGTTCTACGGCATGACCGCCAAGGGCTACGGTATGGCGCAGATCCTGCGCGAGATGAATGCCAAGCTCAAGCGCATCCTGCCGGTGGATATGTTCTGCTGTGCGCTGCTGCTCAACCTCAGCATGCAGCGCGGCTCGGTGGAGGTGTGGAATGGCGGTATGCCTGATGGCTATCGCCTGTCGGTGGATGGCCAAGTGCTGTCGGCACTGAGTTCGCGGCACCTGCCGCTGGGCATTCTGGCCGCTGAGCGTTTCGATGACAGCACGGAGGTGTTGCCGCTGGCACCGGGCGAGCGCCTGTTGCTGCTGTCAGACGGTGTGATCGATACCGCCGACGACCAGGAATGCCTGTTTGGCGTACAGCGCCTGCGCGCGGTGCTGGCCGACAACCGCGACCCGGTGAAGTTGTTCGATGAGCTGATGCTGGCCCTGGAGCGTTTTGGTGGGCAGCCACGCGATGACATCAGCTTGTGCGATATTCGCATGTTCACTGCCGAGGAGCGGGTGGCGGCCCCGATGATCTACTCTGATAGTGGCCGCTCCAGCCCGCTGGACTGGTCGCTGAGCTTCGAGGTGCGTGGCGAAAGCCTGAAACGCTTCAACCCTGTGCCGTACCTGGTGCAGTTGTTGCAGGAAATTCATGGCCTGCGCGCACGTACCGGCAACCTGCACAGTGTGCTTAGCGAGTTGTATTCCAATGCGCTGGAGCATGGTGTGCTGGGCCTGGACTCGCAGCTCAAACGCGATGTGCAAGGCTTTACCGACTATTACCAGGAGCGTGCCCGGCGCCTGGGCTCGCTGACCGAAGGCTTTGTAAGCATCGATTTCAAGGTTGAACCGCATGGCGGCGGTGGGCGTCTGATGATCGAAGTGCGCGACAGCGGTGCCGGCTTCGACGTGCAGCGCGTGCTTGCGCGGCCTTCGCCGGACCAGGGGCTGAGCGGCCGCGGTCTGAATCTGGTGCGGCAGTTGGCCAGTGACGCTCGCTGGAGTGAGGGCGGGCGTTGCGCGCATGTGGAGTTCGTATGGTGAGCCACGGGTTGGCTCGGGCATAATCTGGCTTGATCAAGGAGTGAACAAGTGACTGACATGCATATTGACCACAAGGTACTCAGTGACCTGCGTGAGGTCATGGAAGATGGCTACCTGCAGTTGGTGCAGACTTTTCTGGACGACTCGGAGCGGCGTCTTGGGCAGTTGCACGCGGCCAAAAGCGCCGAGGAGCTTGGCGCAGCAGCCCACAGTTTCAAGGGCAGCAGCAGCAATATGGGCGCGGTGGCCTTGGCCAGCCTGTGTCAGCAGCTCGAAGAGCGCGCGCGGCGGCCCCCGTTGTACGGTATTGAAGACTTGATCAGCCGCATCGACATGGAATTCGTCGTAGTGCAGCACTTTTACCGTGGTGAGCAGCAACGTATTTCCGCAGGCTGATACGCGAGTTGGCGCGAGTCTTGCCTGTCTCTGCCTGAATGATTTTTTGTTTCTGGCGCGGAGACCGCTCGATGCCTGTCGCACCCAACCCTTTGCTGCAAGCCAGTGCCATTGCCAAAACCTCGCGTTCGGCCACCGTGCAGGCGGACAAACCGCTGCAGGCGCTGGGTGACAAGGGCGATGCCTTTGGCCAGGTGATGGCCAGGCAGGGCCGCGACAAGGTTGCCGGGCAGGACGACAAGGTCGCTCAGGCCAAGCCCAAGGACAAACCTGATGCGGCAGCTGGCGGCAAGAAAGACCCGGCTGGCAAAGCTGCAGTTGCCGATGACGGCAACAAGTTGCCAGAAGAGGATTCGGCCCAGGCCGAGACGGGTGTGCGTGATGCCAGCCTGGTGGCCGGTCAGGTCACTGATGCCCAGCCTGGCGCACAGCTGATCCAGGCGCAGGCCGAGGCAGTGGCGCCCGTGCTGCAGGCGGCCACGGCGCAAACCCAGGCTGCCGCGGCACTGCCTGAAGAGCCGTCCGCCGAGGAGGCCTTCGATCCAGATGCTGACCCCCTGGCCAACCTGCCGACCCTGCGCCTGGCGCTGGAGCACAGTGCCCAGGCCAAGGGGGGCACCTCGGCACATGCCCTTGATGCTGCCCAGGCTCAGGGCGAGGAAGGGCAGGCAGCCGTCAATACCTTGGCGAATCTGGTCGAGAATACCGATGGCGAAAGCGCCGAATCCGGTGGCAAGGCCTTTGGCGCCTTGCTTGAAGACGGCCTGAAAGACACCAAGAGCGCCAGCGGCGACACCCGCATCGATGATTTTGCCAACCGCCTGGCCAGCCTGACCCAGGCGGCCACGGCCAAGACCGCCAACGCCGTGCCGGCCACTGCGAACCCGCTGCATCAGCCATTGCCGATGAACCAGAACGCTTGGGCCGAGGGCCTGGTCAACCGGGTCATGTACCTGTCCAGCCAGAACCTCAAGTCGGCTGATATCCAGCTGGAGCCGGCAGAACTCGGTCGCCTCGACATTCGCGTCAATGTTGCGGCGGACCAGGCCACCCAAGTCACCTTCATCAGCGGCCACGCCGGCGTACGTGACGCCCTCGACAGCCAGGTGCACCGCCTGCGCGAACTGTTTGCCCAGCAGGGGTTGGCGCAGCCGGATGTCAACGTGGCTGACCAGTCGCGCGGGCAGCAACAACAGCAGGGGCAGGCCCAGGGCAGCAACCTTTCCGGGGTGGCGGCGCGCCGGGCCGAGCAGGGTGGGGCCGAAGCGGTCGATAGCGCCCGGCCTTTGGAGCAGCAGGTGGTTGTCGGCGACAGTGCGGTCGATTACTACGCCTGATAACTGTTGGCCTGGGCTGGCTTCTTCGCGGGCGAGCCCGCTCCCACAGGAATTTCGTTGATTTCGAACCCTGTGCAGTACCTGTGGGAGCGGGCGTGCCCGCGAAGAAGCCAGCACCGCAAAACCTGCTGGAATCCATCCCCTGCAAAATCTGGCATAACACTTGCTCAAGCCAAGCCATTCTCCTTTGAACCCCCGATGGACGACGGATTATTGGCATGGCGAAGAGCGAAGCAGTCAAAGACCCCGCCACTAAAGGCAAACTCAAGCTGATCCTGCTGGCTGTCGTCGGCCTGTTGCTGGCGATCGGCCTTTCGGTGGGCGCTACCTGGTTCATCATGCACAAGAGCGAGCCGGCTCCGGCCGCCGAGGCCACTGCCAGCAACGTCAAGCCAGCGGCGATATACGAGGCGCTGACCCCCGCCTTCGTGGTCAACTTCAACCAGAACGGCCGCCAGCGCTACATGCAGCTGAGCATCACCCTGCAGGCGCGTAACCAGGCCGACCTGGATGCCCTCAAGGTGCACATGCCGGTGATCCGCAACAACCTGGTGATGATGTTCTCCGGGCAAGGGTTCGACACCCTCGCCAGCAGCCCGGTAGGGCAGGAGATGCTGCGCCAGAAGGCCACCGCGGTGGTCCAGGAAGTGGCGCAGAAGGAAGTCGGCAAGCCGGTCATCGACCAGTTGCTGTTCACCAATTTCGTATTGCAGTAGGAGTCCGCAATGGCCGTACAGGACCTGCTGTCCCAGGATGAAATCGATGCCCTGTTGCACGGTGTCGACGACGGGCTGGTGCAGACCGAGAGTGCATCCGAGCCTGGCAGTATCAAAAGCTACGACCTGACCAGTCAGGACCGTATCGTGCGGGGTCGCATGCCGACCCTGGAAATGATCAACGAGCGCTTCGCCCGCTATACCCGTATCAGCATGTTCAACCTGCTGCGCCGCTCCGCAGACGTGGCCGTGGGTGGCGTGCAGGTAATGAAGTTCGGCGAATACGTGCACTCGCTGTACGTGCCCACCAGCCTCAACCTGGTCAAGATCAAGCCGCTGCGCGGCACTTCGCTGTTCATCCTCGACGCCAAGCTGGTGTTCAAGCTGGTGGACAACTTCTTTGGCGGCGATGGCCGCCACGCCAAGATCGAAGGGCGTGAGTTCACCCCGACCGAACTGCGTGTGGTGCGCATGGTGCTGGACCAGTGTTTCGTCGACCTCAAGGAAGCCTGGCAGGCGATCATGCCGGTCAGCTTCGAGTACATGAACTCCGAGGTCAACCCGGCCATGGCCAACATTGTCGGCCCCAGCGAGGCGGTGGTGGTGTCCACCTTCCACATCGAACTGGACGGTGGCGGCGGCGATCTGCACGTGACCATGCCGTACTCGATGATCGAGCCGGTGCGAGAAATGCTCGATGCCGGTTTCCAGTCGGACCTGGACGACCAGGACGAGCGCTGGGTCAAGGCCCTGCGCGAGGACGTGCTGGACGTGGCCGTGCCAATGACCGCCACGGTCGCCCGACGCCAGCTGAAGCTGCGCGATATCCTGCACATGCAGCCGGGTGACGTGATCCCGGTGGAGCTGCCCGAGCACCTGGTGCTGCGCGCTAACGGGGTGCCAGCGTTCAAGGCGCGGCTGGGCTCGCACAAGGGCAACCTGGCCCTGCAGATCATCGACCCGATCGAACGCCGCTGACGGTGTGCCGGTCGCTTACAACGAATTGAATGCCTGTCGAGGAAATCATGGCTAACGAAAACGAGATCACCTCCCCAGAGGACCAGGCACTGGCCGATGAGTGGGCCGCAGCGTTGGAAGAAACCGGTTCTGCCGGCCAGGCCGACATCGATGCACTGCTGGGCGGGGACTCCGGCAGCAGCAGCGGCCCGGGCCGCCTGCCGATGGAAGAATTCGCCAGCTCGCCGAAGCCGAACGAAAATGTCAGCCTCGAAGGCCCGAACCTGGACGTGATCCTGGATATCCCGGTGAACATTTCCATGGAAGTGGGCAGCACCGAGATCAACATCCGCAACCTGCTGCAGCTCAACCAGGGGTCGGTGATCGAGCTCGACCGCCTGGCCGGCGAGCCGCTCGACGTGCTGGTCAACGGCACGCTGATCGCCCATGGCGAAGTGGTCGTGGTCAACGAAAAGTTCGGCATCCGCCTGACCGACGTGATCAGCCCCAGCGAACGTATCAAGAAGCTGCGCTGAGTGAAGGGCACGATGCGCGCCATCGCTGCGGCAGCGGTGCTGTTCGCCAGCCACGCCTGCCTGGCTGCGGCCACGCCAGCAGCCACCCCGGCGGCTCAACCTGGCAGTCTTGGCGGGCAGCTGGCGCAGATGGTCTTGGGCCTGCTGCTGGTGGTGGGCCTGATCTTCTTTCTGGCCTGGCTGCTGCGGCGCCTGCAGAGCACCGCAGTGAAGGGTGGGCAGGTGATCGAGATTGTCGGCAGCCGTGCCATCGGCCCGCGTGACCGCCTGCTGCTGGTGCAGGTGGGCAAGGAGCAGATCCTGATCGGCCATACCCCCGGCAGTATCGAGGCGCTGCACGTACTGGCCGAACCCGTGGAAGTGCCGGCAAGCGTCCGTCAGGCGACGCCGGAGTTTGCCCAGCGGCTGATGGAGCTGATGGGCAAGGACCCTAAGGACAACAAGTGATGAGCGGCGCGCTGCGTACGTTGTTGACTCTGGCGCTGCTGCTGGCTGCGCCGCTGGCCCTGGCCGCCGACCCGCTGTCGATCCCGGCCATCACCCTGTCCAGCACCCCGGACGGGCAACAGGAATATTCGGTCAGTCTGCAAATCCTGCTGATCATGACCGCGCTGAGCTTCATCCCGGCGTTCGTCATCCTGATGACCAGCTTTACCCGCATCATCATCGTGTTCTCGATCCTGCGCCAGGCCCTGGGCCTGCAGCAGACGCCGTCCAACCAGTTGCTGACCGGCATGGCGCTGTTCCTGACCATGTTCATCATGGCGCCGGTGTTCGATCGGGTGAACCAGGACGCGCTGCAGCCTTACCTGAAGGAGCAGATGACTGCCCAGCAGGCGATCGACAAGGCCCAGGGGCCGCTCAAGGACTTCATGCTGGCGCAAACCCGGCAAAGCGACCTTGACCTGTTCATACGCTTGTCCAAGCGTACCGACATCGCCGGCCCCGACCAGGTGCCGCTGACGATCCTGGTGCCGGCGTTCGTCACTTCCGAGTTGAAGACGGCGTTCCAGATCGGTTTCATGATCTTCATCCCGTTCCTGATCATCGACATGGTCGTGGCCAGTGTGCTGATGGCGATGGGTATGATGATGCTGTCGCCGCTGATCATCTCGCTACCTTTCAAGATCATGCTGTTCGTGCTGGTCGATGGTTGGGCGTTGATCATGGGCACCCTGGCCAGCAGTTTCGGCGGCGTCTGACGCCGTCAAGGAGAGCCGCCGATGACACCTGAAGTCGCTGTCGACCTGTTTCGTGATGCCCTGTGGCTGACCACCCTCATGGTCGCCGTGCTGGTGGTGCCGAGCCTGTTGGTGGGCCTGGTGGTGGCGATGTTCCAGGCTGCCACGCAGATCAACGAACAGACCTTGAGCTTTTTGCCGCGCCTGCTGGTGATGCTGATCACGCTGATCATCGCCGGGCCGTGGCTGGTGCAGAAGTTCATGGAGTACTTCACCACCCTTTACACCAACATCCCGCAGCTCATTGGTTGACGCGGCGATGCTGGAGCTGACCGACACGCAGATTGGCACCTGGGTCGCCACCTTCATCCTGCCGTTGTTCAGGGTGACTGCGGTGCTGATGACCATGCCAATCTTCGGTACCCGCATGTTGCCGGCGCGGATTCGCCTGTACGTGGGGGTGGCGGTGACCGTGGTGATCGTGCCGGCATTGCCGCCGCTGCCCGAGTTCGACCCGTTGAGCCTGCGCGGTATGCTGCTGTGCGCCGAGCAGATCATCGTCGGTGCGCTGTTTGGCCTGGCCTTGCAGTTGCTGTTTCAGGCTTTCGTGGTTGCCGGGCAAATCGTCGCGGTACAGATGGGTATGGCGTTCGCCTCGATGGTCGACCCCGCCAACGGTGTCAACGTCACGGTAATCAGCCAGTTCATGACCATGCTGGTGAGTGTGTTGTTCCTGTTGATGAACGGCCACCTAGTGGTGTTCGAGGTACTGACCGAAAGTTTTACCACCTTGCCGGTGGGGAGTGCGCTGGTGGTCAACCACTTCTGGGAGCTGGCCGGGCGCATGGGCTGGGTGTTCGGTGCCGGCCTGCTGTTGATTCTGCCGGTGATCGCTGCGCTGCTGGTGGTGAACATTGCCTTTGGCGTAATGACCCGCGCCGCGCCGCAGCTGAACATTTTCTCCATCGGCTTCCCGCTGACCTTGGTCATGGGCATGTTCATCTTCTGGGTCGGCCTGGCCGATGTCCTGTCCCACTATCAGGCATTGGCCAGCGAAACGCTGCAATGGCTGCGTGAGCTGGCGAGGGTGCGCTGAGCATGGCAGAAAGCGAGAGCGGTCAGGACAAGACAGAAGACCCCACCGAAAAGCGCAAGCGCGACGCCCGCGAGAAGGGCGAGGTCGCCCGCTCCAAGGAGCTGAACACGGTGGCGGTGACCCTGGCGGGTGCCGGTGGCCTCCTGGCGTTCGGCGGCCACGTGGCCGAGACATTGCTTGCGTTGATGCGCATGAACTTCAGTTTGACCCGCGACATCATCGTCGATGAACGGGCCATGGGTGCCTTCCTGCTGGCCTCGGGCAAGATGGCCATATGGGCGGTGCAGCCGGTGCTGATCCTGCTGTTCGTGGTTTCCTTCGTGGCGCCCATCGCGCTTAGCGGCTTCCTGTTCTCGGGCAGCTTGCTGCAGCCCAAATTCAGCCGCATGAACCCGCTGGCGGGGATCAAGCGCATGTTCTCGATGCAGGCCCTGACTGAATTGCTCAAGGCGCTGGCCAAGTTCTTCGTGATTCTGGTGGTGGCGGTGGTGGTGCTCTCCGGTGATCGCCAGGCCTTGCTGTCGATTGCCAATGAGCCGCTGGAGCAGGCGATCATCCATAGCTTGCAGGTGGTGGGCTGGAGTGCCTTGTGGATGTCAGCCGGGCTGTTGCTGATTGCCGCGGCAGATGTGCCGTTCCAGCTGTACCAGACGCACAAGAAAATGAAGATGACCAAGCAGGAAGTGCGCGACGAGTACAAGGACAGCGAGGGCAAGCCCGAAGTCAAGCAACGTATTCGCCAACTGCAGCGCGAGGTGTCGCAGCGGCGCATGATGGCGGCGGTGCCGGATGCAGACGTGATCATCACCAACCCGACGCATTATGCGGTGGCTTTGCAGTACGACCCGGAGAAAGGCGGTGCGGCACCGTTGCTGCTGGCCAAGGGTAGCGATTTCATGGCGTTGAAGATTCGTGAAATTGGCGTGGAGCACAACATCCAGATCCTCGAATCGCCGGCGCTGGCGCGGGCGATTTATTACTCCACCGAACTTGAGCAGGAGATCCCGGCGGGGCTGTACCTGGCGGTGGCGCAGGTGCTGGCGTATGTGTTCCAGATTCGCCAATACCGCGCCGGCAAGGGCAAGCGCCCAGAGCCGCTGAAGGACGACCTGCCGATCCCGCCGGACCTGCGCCGCGACAGTTGATCTTGTGTCACGGCTTCTGGCCCTTTCGCGGGTAAACCCGCTCCTACCACGGTGGTGGGCACATGTCGGCGGTTGGCGCGCTGTAGGAGCGGGTTCACCCGCGAAAGGGCCGGGCCTGCTGGCCAATCTCCACCCGCCGTTCACCGTTGCCGCCGCTACCGTATTCGCGGGTAAACCCGCTCCTACACCTGATCGGGGATGGACACACATCGGTGATTGGGCGCGGGCCGTCGTGTAGGAGCGGGTTCACCCGCGAAAGGGCCGGCGCCGGCAACATAAATCTCCCTTCGAGCAAAGTTGGAAAGCTTCTTGCAAAGCCACGCCCAGGCGCCCCCTGGGCGTCAAAGTTTTGCATCAAGAGGACTCGCGGTGGATCGCACTCAGTTAATCAGCAACGCCCGCAACAACCTGGCCGGGCTCGGCCGGGGCAACCTGGGTGTGCCGCTGTTGCTGCTGGTGATGTTGGCAATGATGATGTTGCCGATACCGCCGTTCCTGCTCGACGTGTTCTTCACCTTCAACATCGCCCTGTCGATCGTGGTGCTGCTGGTCTGTGTATACGCCCTGCGCCCGCTCGACTTTGCCGCGTTCCCGACCATCCTGCTGGTGGCCACGTTGTTGCGCCTGGCCCTGAACGTCGCGTCCACCCGTGTGGTCATGCTGCATGGCCAGGAGGGCCATGGCGCTGCCGGTAAAGTGATCCAGGCCTTCGGTGAGGTGGTGATCGGCGGTAACTACGTGGTCGGTGCCGTGGTATTCGCCATCCTCATGATCATCAACTTCGTGGTGGTGACCAAGGGTGCCGGGCGTATCTCGGAAGTGAGTGCGCGTTTCACCCTCGACGCCATGCCTGGCAAGCAGATGGCCATCGACGCCGACCTCAATGCCGGGCTGATCGACCAGGCCCAGGCTAAGCACCGCCGTGCCGAGGTGGCGCAGGAGGCCGAGTTCTACGGTTCGATGGACGGTGCCAGCAAGTTCGTGCGCGGCGACGCCATCGCTGGCTTGCTGATCCTGTTCATCAACCTGATCGGTGGCATGCTCATCGGCATGCTGCAGCACAATATGTCGTTCAGCGAGGCCGGCAAGGTCTATGCCCTGCTGACCATCGGTGACGGTTTGGTGGCGCAATTGCCATCACTGCTGCTGTCCACCGCCGCCGCGATCATGGTCACCCGTGCTTCAGGCTCTGAAGACATGGGCAAGCTGATCAACCGGCAGATGTTCGATTCGCCCAAGGCGCTGGCGGTGTCGGCGGGGCTGATGATCGTCATGGGCCTGGTGCCGGGCATGCCGCACATTGCCTTCCTCAGCCTTGGCCTGATGGCGGCCGGCGGCGCCTACCTGGTGTGGAAGAAGCAGCAGCAGGCCAAGGTCAAAGCCCAGCAAGAGGCGCAGCGCCAGCAGGACCTGCTGCCCTCGCCACAGCGCGCGCTGGAAACCAAGGAGCTGGGTTGGGACGACGTCACCCCTATCGACATGATCGGCCTGGAGGTCGGCTATCGGCTGATCCCGCTGGTCGATCGCAACCAGGGCGGCCAGCTGCTGGCGCGGATCAAGGGCGTGCGCAAGAAGCTGTCGCAGGACCTGGGCTTCCTGATGCCCACCGTGCACATTCGTGACAACCTCGACCTGCAACCCAGCGCGTACCGCCTGACCCTGATGGGGGTGATTCTGGCCGAGGCGGAGATCTATCCGGACCGCGAACTGGCGATCAACCCTGGGCAGGTGTTTGGCACCCTCAACGGTATTGCCGCGCGCGACCCGGCGTTTGGCCTGGAGGCGGTGTGGATCGACGTCGGCCAGCGCTCACAGGCGCAGTCGCTGGGTTACACCGTGGTCGATGCCAGCACCGTGGTGGCCACCCACCTCAACCAGATCCTGCAGAAGCACTGCCACGAGCTGATCGGCCACGAAGAGGTTCAGCAGCTGCTGCAGGTGCTGGCCAAGGCATCGCCTAAACTTGCAGAAGAGCTGGTCCCGGGCGTCATTTCCTTGTCGGGGCTGCTCAAGGTGCTGCAAGCCCTGTTGTCGGAACAGGTGCCAGTGCGCGATATTCGCAGTATTGCCGAGGCCATCGCGAACAACGCGGGCAAGAGTCAAGATACCGCCGCGCTGGTGGCGGTGGTGCGCGTCGGATTGTGTCGCGCCATCGTGCAAAGCATTGTCGGCGTTGAGTCGGAGCTACCAGTGATTACCCTGGAGCCAAGGTTGGAACAGATTTTGCTGAATAGTCTGCAAAGGGCCGGGCAGGGTCAGGAAGACGGTGTTCTTCTGGAACCTAGCATGGCCGAGAAGCTGCAACGTTCGCTGATCGAGGCGGCCCAGCGCCAGGAAATGCAGGGTCAGCCGGCCATTCTGCTGGTCGCCGGCCCGATCCGCGCCATGTTGTCGCGTTTCGGTCGCCTGGCTGTACCGAATTTGCATGTTCTGGCGTATCAGGAAATACCTGACAACAAGCAAGTCACCATCGTTGCCACCGTGGGCCCTAACGGCTGAGGTAGGGGATAATGCAAGTTAAGCGATTTTTCGCCGCCGATATGCGTCAGGCCATGAAACTGGTCCGTGACGAGCTGGGCGCCGATGCCGCGATCATTGGCAACCGCCGCATTGCCGGTGGTGTCGAGCTGACGGCCGCGCTGGACTACAAGCTGTCCGCCCTGGCCCCGCGTGTGCCCAACGCCGAGCTGGAAGAAGAGCTGCGCAAGACCCATACGCGCATTGCCACTGCCCAGGCCGAGCTGGACCAGCGTCAGGACAGCAGCGACAACAACCGCCAATTGTTCGCCGGGCAATCTTTGACCGCTGCCGAACCGTTGATCGAGCCGCACGTCGAGGCCCCGGAGGCCGCCGCCGTACCGGCTGCTGCGCCGGTTGACCCACGCCTGTTCGATGCCATGCGCTCCGAGCTGTCGGGCCTGCGCGAGCTGCTGGAAGTGCAACTCGGTTCGCTGGCCTGGAATCAGCTGCAGGGCAGCAAGCCGCAGCAGGCCAACCTTTGGCGCCGCCTGCAGCGTATTGGCCTGTCCGGGCCGATCGCCCGCGAGCTGCTGGACCTGACCGCCGAGATCGAGGAACCGCGCCAGGCCTGGCGCATGCTGCTGGCTCACTTGGCGCGGATGATCGAAGTACCTGAAATCGAGCCGATCGAAGAGGGCGGGGTGATCGCCATGGTCGGCCCGGCGGGCATGGGCAAGACCACCACCCTGGCCAAGCTGGCCGCGCGCTACGTGCTCAAGTACGGCGCGCAGAACCTGGCGCTGGTGAGCATGGACAGCTTCCGTATCGGCGCCCAGGAGCAGCTCAAGACCCTGGGCCGCATCCTCAACGTGCCGGTGACTTACGTCGACCCGGGCCAGTCGCTGGCAGCAGCGCTGGAGCCACTGCTGCGCAAGCGCGTGGTGCTGATCGATACTGCCGGCCTGCAGGCCAGCGACCCTGCGCTGCGCATGCAGCTGGAAACCTTGGCCGGGCGTGGCATTGCCGCGAAGAACTACCTGGTGCTGGCCACCACCAGCCAGAAGCAGGTGCTGACCGCCGCCTACCACAGCTACAAGCGCTGTGGCCTGGCCGGCTGCATCCTGACCAAACTCGATGAAACGGCAAGCCTTGGCGATGTGTTGAGCCTTGCCATCAGTCATGAACTGCCAGTGGCCTATCTTACCGATGGCCCACGCATTCCTGACGACCTGCACCTGCCAAGGGGCCACCAGTTGGTCACGCGGGCGGTGAATGTGCAGCAGCAGGACGAGCCCAGCGAAGAGGCCATGGCCGACATGTTCGCTGATCTCTATCACAACCCACGGCGAGCGGGTTGACCATGAAGCGTGTGCAAAGTCGCTATGCCAAGGGGCACGCAGAATTGCCCTACGTGTGGCCTGAGTCCCAGCGAGACAAGGTAAAGAACAGACATGGGTAGCATGCATCCCGTACAGGTGATCGCCGTGACCGGTGGCAAAGGTGGCGTCGGCAAGACTAACGTTTCAGTGAACTTGTCCCTGGCGCTGGCCGAGCTTGGCCGCAGGGTCATGCTGCTGGACGCCGACCTGGGCCTGGCCAATGTCGACGTGTTGCTGGGCCTTACCCCCAAACGTACCCTCGCCGATGTGATTGAAGGGCGTTGCGAGCTGCGTGACGTGATGCTGCAGGGCCCCGGCGGTGTGCGTATCGTACCGGCAGCCTCGGGCACCCAGAGCATGGTGCATCTGGCCCCGGCCCAGCATGCCGGGTTGATCCAGGCGTTCAGCGAGATCGGCGACAACCTCGATGTGTTGGTGATCGATACCGCTGCGGGTATCGGTGACTCGGTGGTCAGCTTCGTTCGCGCCGCCCAGGAAGTGCTGCTGGTGGTGTGTGATGAACCTACCTCGATTACCGACGCCTACGCGTTGATCAAGCTGCTCAATCGCGACTATGGCATGAACCGTTTCCGTGTGTTGGCCAACATGGCGCAGAGCCCGCAGGAAGGGCGCAACCTGTTTGCCAAGCTGACCAAGGTCACCGACCGCTTCCTTGACGTTGCCCTGCAGTACGTGGGTGCCGTGCCGTACGACGAGTGCGTGCGCAAGGCGGTGCAGAAGCAGCGTGCCGTCTACGAAGCCTTCCCTCGCTCCAAGTGCGCGCTGGCCTTCAAGGCGATTGCCCAGAAGGTCGACAGCTGGCCGCTGCCGGCCAATCCGCGCGGCCATCTGGAGTTCTTTGTCGAGCGCTTGGTGCAACCCACCAGCGCGGGACCCGTACTATGAACGCCAGCGGCTTCAAGATGTACAGCCGGGCGGCGAAGGACGCCCAGTACGAGCTGATCGAACGCTACGCGCCGCTGGTCAAGCGCATCGCCTACCACCTGTTGGCGCGCTTGCCGGCCAATGTGCAAGTCGAGGACCTGATCCAGGCCGGCATGATTGGCCTGCTGGAAGTGGCCAACAAATACGACGCCAGCAAGGGCGCCAGCTTTGAGACCTACGCCGGCATCCGCATCCGCGGGGCCATGCTGGACGAAGTGCGCAAAGGCGATTGGGCGCCGCGTTCGGTACACCGCAACACCCGTATGGTCAGTGATGCCATGCGTGCGGTTGAAGCCAGAACAGGCCGTGACGCTAAAGATCATGAAGTTGCTGCCGAACTCCAATTGAGTCTCGATGATTACTACGGGATCTTGAACGATACCCTGGGCAGCCGCCTGTTCAGCTTCGACGACCTGTTGCAGGACGGCGAGCACGAAGGGCTGCATGAGGATGGCGCCAGTGGCCAGGTCGAACCTGCGCGCGGCCTGGAGGAGGAGCGCTTCCAGGCTGCCCTGACCGAGGCTATCGCCAACCTGCCGGAGCGTGAGCGCCTAGTGCTGGCGCTGTACTACGACGAAGAGCTGAACCTCAAGGAGATCGGTGAGGTGCTGGGTGTCAGCGAGTCGCGGGTCAGCCAGTTGCACAGCCAATGTGCCGCGCGCCTGCGCAGCCGCCTGGGGGAATGGCGGGCGCGTTGAGCCCACTGTCGTTGCAGTCGTTTTCCACGTTGTACCGAATTGAATGAGTGCGTGCTCGGTAGGCCGAGCGCGTTTGAGACTGCTTGGAGGTCTAATTGGACAAGAACATGAAAATCCTCATCGTTGACGACTTTTCGACGATGCGGCGGATCATCAAGAACCTGTTGCGTGACCTGGGTTTCACCAACACCGACGAAGCCGATGACGGCACCACGGCGTTGCCGATGCTGGAAAACGGTCACTACGACTTCCTGGTGACCGACTGGAACATGCCGGGCATGTCCGGCATCGACCTGCTGCGTAAAGTGCGTGCCAGCGACAAGCTGAAAAGCATGCCGGTCTTGATGGTGACCGCTGAAGCCAAGCGCGACCAGATCATTGAAGCGGCCCAGGCCGGCGTCAATGGTTACGTGGTCAAGCCGTTCACCGCTCAGGTGCTCAAAGAGAAGATCGAGAAGATCTTCGAACGCGTCAACGGCTGAGTCACGTCAGGGGGGCGCGTCATGGATTCATCACAAACGTCTTTGGGCGAGTTCGAGTCGACCCTGAAGAAGCATGCCCAGGAGTTGGTCGAAAGCCTGGAGCGGGGCCGTTTCGGCGAGGCGGTGCAGTTGATTCACGAACTGAACCAGACCCGCGACCGCGGCCTGTACCAGGAAGTCGGCAAGCTGACTCGCGAGCTGCACAGTGCCATCGTCAGTTTCCAGATCGACCCCACCATGCCGCAGGCAGAAGAGGTGTCGCAGATTACCGACGCCACCGAGCGCCTGTCGTATGTGGTCAAGCTCACCGAGGGCGCGGCCAACCGCACCATGGACCTGGTCGAGGAAAGCACACCGGTGCTCAATGAGCTGGCCAACGAGGCCAAGGCCCTGAGCACCGACTGGCAGCGCTTCATGCGCCGCGAAGTGGCTGCGCCGGAATTTCGTGATCTGGTCAAGCGAGTCGACAGTTTCCTGACGCACAGCGCCGAGGGCAACCGCAAGGTTTCCGGGCACCTCAACGACATTTTGCTGGCCCAGGACTATCAGGACCTGACCGGCCAGGTGATCAAACGCGTCACCACACTGGTGACCGAGGTGGAAAGCAACCTGCTCAAGCTGGTGCTGATGGCCAGCCAGGTCGACCGCTTTGCCGGTATAAAACATGACCACGATCAATTGCGTGCAGAAAAAGATCGAGAAAAACATCCGACTCGGGGTGAAGGTCCGCAGATTCATGCCGATAAGCGTGAAGACGTCGTGTCCGGTCAGGACGATGTCGATGATCTGCTGTCCAGCCTTGGTTTTTAAGGAGCACGTTTGATGAGCTTCGGCGCCGATGAAGAAATCCTCCAGGATTTCCTGGTAGAGGCCGGCGAAATACTTGAGCAATTGTCCGAGCAACTGGTCGAGCTGGAAAGCCGACCTGACGATGCCGACCTGCTCAATGCGATCTTTCGCGGTTTCCACACTGTAAAAGGGGGCGCCGGCTTCCTTCAGCTGAACGAGCTGGTGGAGTGCTGCCATATCGCCGAGAACGTGTTCGACGTCCTGCGCAAAGGTGAGCGCCGGGTCGATGCGGAACTGATGGATGTGGTGCTCGAGGCACTGGATACGGTCAACAGCATGTTCGGCCAGGTGCGCGAGCGTGCCGAAGTGACACCGGCCACCCCCGCACTGCTGGCAGCGCTGTCGCGCCTGGCCGAACCTGGCGCAGCCGAAGCTGTTGCAGCGCCCGCACCGGCACCGGTTGCCGACGTGGTGGCTGCAGCGCCGGGCGAGGCCGAGGAGCAACACCAGGACATCACTGACAGTGAGTTCGAGCAGTTGCTCGATTCGCTCGATGCGATCAAGGCGCAAGCGGCGGCCGACGAGCAGATGCAGGGCGAGACTGTCAGCGGTGCTGGTGATGAAATCACCGACGCCGAGTTCGAATCGCTGCTCGACCAGTTGCACGGCAAGGGTCAGTTCAATGCCGAGGTCGCCGCGCCGCCGGTTGCCGTCAGCAGCGAAGCGGTCAGTGATGAGATCACCGACGCCGAATTCGAATCGCTGCTCGACCAGTTGCATGGCAAGGGCACCTTCCAGGCTGGCGCCTTGCCAGCCGCCCAGGCACCAGCACCTGCCGCGCCAGACAACAGCGCAGCCAGCGATGAAATCAGCGAGCACGAGTTCGAAGCCCTGCTGGACCAGTTGCACGGCAAGGGCAAGTTCGGTGGCGATGTTGCCGCTGTAGAAGCCCCGGCTGCTGTCCAGGCGCAAGCGCCGGCTGCCGCCAAGGCCGAAAGCCAGCCGGTGGCCAAGCCCGCTGCCGCGCCAGCGCCTTCGCCGGCCAGCAAACCTGCCGCGGCGCCTCGCGCGCCGGCCCCGGCCGCCGAGAAGCACGCCGCCAGCGAAGCGGAAACCACCGTGCGCGTCGACACCGCGCGCCTGGACGAGATCATGAACATGGTCGGCGAACTGGTGCTGGTGCGTAACCGCCTGGTGCGCCTGGGCCTGAACAGCGGCGACGAGGCCATGTCCAAGGCCGTGTCCAACCTTGACGTGGTCACCGCCGACCTGCAGACCGCGGTGATGAAAACCCGTATGCAGCCGATCAAGAAGGTCTTCGGCCGCTTCCCGCGCCTGGTCCGCGACCTGGCGCGCCAGTTGAAGAAAGAGATCAATCTGGAGCTGGTCGGCGAAGAGACCGACCTTGACAAGAACCTCGTCGAAGCCTTGGCCGACCCGCTGGTGCACTTGGTGCGCAATGCGGTCGACCACGGTATCGAGATGCCCGACGAGCGTGAAACGTCTGGCAAGGCGCGTACTGGCCGTGTAGTGCTGTCGGCCGAACAGGAAGGCGACCACATCCTGCTGTCGATCTCGGACGACGGCAAGGGCATGGACCCGAACATCCTGCGTGCCAAGGCCGTAGAAAAGGGCCTGATGGACAAAGACGCCGCCGAGCGCCTGAGCGAGTCGGACTGCTACAACCTGATCTTCGCCCCTGGCTTCTCGACCAAGACCGAGATTTCCGATGTGTCCGGGCGTGGCGTGGGCATGGACGTGGTGAAAACCAAGATCTCCCAGCTCAACGGCTCGATCAACATTTTCTCGGCCAAGGGCCAAGGCTCCAAGATCGTCATCAAGGTGCCGCTGACCCTGGCGATCATGCCCACCCTGATGGTGATGCTGGGCAACCAGGCGTTTGCCTTCCCGCTGGTCAACGTCAACGAGATCTTCCACCTCGACCTGTCGCGCACCAACGTGGTCGACGGCCAGGAAGTGGTGATCGTACGTGACAAGGCGCTGCCGCTGTTCTACCTCAAGCGCTGGCTGGTCCAGGGCCAGGTGCACGAAGAGCAGCACGAGGGCCACGTGGTGATTCTGTCGGTCGGCACCCAGCGCATCGGTTTTGTCGTTGACCAACTGGTGGGCCAGGAAGAAGTGGTCATCAAGCCGCTGGGCAAGATGCTGCAAGGCACCCCGGGCATGTCCGGGGCCACCATTACCGGCGACGGTCGCATCGCGTTGATTCTCGACGTCCCGAGCATGCTCAAGCGTTACGCCGCGCGGCGTATTTGATTTCGGTGGCGCGCCCTGGCGGGTTGCGCCGCCTAATGGAGTGTTTATGGCAGTCAAGGTCCTGGTGGTGGATGATTCTGGTTTCTTCCGCCGCCGTGTCTCGGAAATCCTCTCGGCGGATCCAACGATCCAGGTAGTGGGTACCGCGACCAACGGCAAGGAAGCAATCGACCAGGCGCTGGCGCTCAAGCCCGATGTGATCACCATGGACTACGAAATGCCCATGATGGATGGCATTACCGCCGTGCGGCACATCATGCAGCGCTGCCCGACGCCCGTGTTGATGTTCTCGTCGCTGACCCATGAAGGCGCCCGCGTCACCCTCGACGCGCTGGATGCCGGCGCAGTGGACTACCTGCCGAAAAACTTCGAGGACATCTCGCGCAACCCTGACAAGGTCAAGCAGTTGCTGTGCGAGAAGGTGCACACCATTTCGCGCAGCAACCGCCGGATCGGCAGCTATGCCAGAACGGCGCCGGTCGCCGCGCCAGCGCCGGCCAGCACCTTTACCAGCCAGGCGCAGACGCGCCCGGCAGCGCCTGCCCGTGCAGCGGCCCCGACGCCGGCGGCCTCGCAGTCGCCGGCACCCAAGCGCAAACCCTACAAACTGGTGGCTATCGGTACCTCCACGGGGGGGCCGGTGGCGCTGCAGCGGGTACTGACCCAGCTGCCGGCCAATTTCCCGGCACCGATCGTGTTGATCCAGCACATGCCGGCGGCCTTCACCAAAGCGTTTGCCGAACGCCTGGACAAGCTGTGCCGCATCAGCGTCAAGGAAGCCGAAGACGGCGACATGCTGCGCCCGGGCCTGGCCCTGCTGGCCCCCGGTGGCAAGCAGATGATGATCGATGGCCGTGGCACGGTGAAGATCCTGCCCGGCGACGAGCGCCTGAACTACAAACCGTGCGTGGACATCACCTTCGGTTCGGCGGCCAAGTCGTACGGTGACAAGGTGTTGTCGGTGGTGCTCACCGGCATGGGCGCCGATGGCCGCGAAGGCGCGCGCCTGCTCAAGCAGGGGGGCAGCACGGTGTGGGCCCAGGATGAAGCCAGCTGCGTGATTTATGGCATGCCCATGGCCATCGTCAAGGCCAACCTGGCGGATGCCGTGTACAGCCTGGACGAAATCGGCAAGCACCTGGTGGAGGCGTGCGTCTGATGGACGTCCTCAGCCTGATCGGTCTGATCCTGGCTTTCGTTGCCATTGTCGGTGGCAACTTCCTTGAAGGCGGTCATGTCGGTGCACTGGTCAATGGCCCGGCGGCTCTGATCGTGCTGGGAGGCACCCTGGCGGCGGCGTTGTTGCAGTCGCCGCTGTCGTCGTTCAAGCGCGCCTTGCAGATTTTGCGTTGGATCCTGTTTCCTCCGCGGGTCGACCTGGCGGGCGGTATCGACCGCGTGGTGAACTGGAGCCTGACCGCTCGCAAAGAAGGCCTGCTGGGCCTGGAAGGGGTAGCGGACAGCGAGCCCGACCCCTATGCGCGCAAGGGCCTGCAACTGCTGGTGGATGGCGCCGAGCCGGAAGCCATCCGCAGCATCCTCGAGGTCGACCTCCTTACCCAGGAGGGCCGTGACATCCAGGCAGCCAAGGTATTCGAAAGCATGGGCGGCTATGCGCCGACCATCGGCATCATCGGTGCGGTCATGGGCCTTATCCATGTGATGGGCAATCTGGCCGACCCGTCGCAACTGGGCAATGGCATTGCCGTGGCTTTTGTCGCGACCATTTACGGTGTGGCCAGTGCCAACCTTGTGCTATTGCCGGTCGCCAGCAAGCTCAAGGCCATCGTCATGCGCCAGTCGCGCTACCGCGAAATGCTGCTCGAAGGCCTGCTGTCGATTGCCGAAGGTGAGAACCCGCGCTCGATCGAGCTGAAGCTGCAAGGCTTCATGGAGTAACCCATGCGTCGCCGTCGTCATACCGAGGAACACGAAAACCACGAGCGCTGGCTGGTGTCGTACGCCGACTTCATCACGTTGCTGTTCGCCTTCTTCGTGGTGATGTATTCCATTTCCTCGATCAACGAGGGCAAGTACAAGGTTATTTCCCAGGCCTTGCTCGGGGTATTCAACGACCCCGAGCGCAGCATGAAGCCGATCCCGATTGGCGATGAGCAGCCGCTGAGCGTGCGCCCGGCCGAACCGCTGGTCAAAGACAGCGAGCAGACCGAAGCGGGCCTGGCGGCGACCAATGTCGACCCGTTGAAAACCATCAGCGATGACGTGCGCGATGCCTTCGGCGACCTGATCAACAGCGACCAGATGACCGTGCGCGGCAACGAGCTATGGATCGAGATCGAGCTCAACTCGTCGCTGCTGTTTGGCAGTGGTGACGCGATGCCCAGTGACAAGGCGTTTGCGATCATCGAGAAGGTGGCCAGCATCCTCAAGCCGTTCGCCAACCCGGTGCACGTCGAAGGCTTCACCGACAACCTGCCGATCCGCACCGCGCAGTACCCTACCAACTGGGAGTTGTCCTCGGCGCGCGCGGCCAGCATCGTGCGGCTGCTGGCCATGGAGGGCGTCAACCCGGCACGCATGGCTTCGGTGGGCTATGGCGAGTACCAGCCGGTGGCCAGCAACGATACCGCCGAAGGGCGCGCACGCAACCGCCGGGTGGTGCTGGTGATTTCCCGTAACCTGGAAGTGCGCCGCAGCCTGACCGGCTCGGGCAGCGCCAATGCCACACCGGATGCCGCATTGCGCCGGGCTGGCACACAAAGTGCACCGGCAATACAAGCAACGGTAGCGAGGCCGTGATACGTCAATTCCCCGTCGCTGATACGAACACGATTTTGAATGTGCCGCCGTCCTCTGTGGCAGCGGGCATGCCCGCGAAGCCAGCGACTCGGTGAATGGCACCGGCTACGCCGGTGTTCGCGGGCTTGCCCGCTCCCACAGAGGGGCGTGCGAGCTTTGAAGTTTTGCGCATGACGGTTGTTTCTACAGTGTCCCTGCCAAATCAATAGATAGAGTTTGCTTGATGAGAGTCTGGGCAGTAGCCAATCAAAAAGGTGGCGTCGGCAAGACCACCACTACCATTGCCCTGGCCGGCCTGCTGGCCGAGGCCGGCAAGCGCGTGGTCGTCGTCGACCTCGACCCGCACGGCTCGATGACCAGCTACTTCGGGCACAACCCGGATGCCCTGGAGCACAGCTGCTACGACCTGTTCCTGCACAAGGGCACGGTGCCCGAAGGCTTGCCCGGGCAACTGCTGCTGCCCACCAGCGATGAGCGCATTTCGCTGTTGCCGTCGAGTACCGCGCTGGCGGTGCTGGAGCGCCAGTCGCCAGGGCAGAATGGCCTGGGCCTGGTAATCGCCAAGAGTCTGGCGCAGCTGTGGCAGGATTTCGACTATGCCCTGATCGACAGCCCACCCTTGCTGGGTGTGCTGATGGTCAATGCCCTGGCCGCCAGCCAGCAGCTGGTGATCCCCGTGCAAACCGAATTCCTTGCCGTGAAGGGCCTGGAACGCATGGTCGGCACCCTGGCCATGGTCAACCGTTCGCGCAAGCAGGCGCTGCCGTACCAGATCGTGCCGACCCTGTTCGACCGTCGTACCCAGGCGTCGCTGGGCACCCTCAAGTTGCTGCGTGACACCTACGGGCAGCATGTGTGGCAGGGCTACATCCCGGTGGATACGCGCCTGCGCGATGCCAGTCGCAAGGGCGTCACGCCTTCGCAGTTCGACAGCAAGAGCCGTGGGTTGATCGCCTACAGGGCGCTGCTCAAGCACCTGCTCACCTACAAGAACGCAGTGCAGGTGGCCTGATGACTCAAACCCGGCAAACCGGCACCCGGCCCCAGATGGCCCTGCAATCGTACCTGGACGGCTTGCTGCAGGAGGCCACCGAGGCCGAAGACCTGAGCGAGCAGCCGGCAGTGGCGGATGAATTCGCCGAGGCGGTGCGCGAGGAGCAGGCACGCGATGCCCGACAGCCAGCCCGGCCTGAGCCCGCCGAAGCCGCCGCCAGCTTTGCCCCGCGGCCATTCGCCGAACCCCGGCTGGCGGTACTGCCCAGCGTGATGCCGGTGGAAGCCCCGGTGGTGACGGTGGTCGAGCAGGAGATCGTGGCCGAAGCCAGCATCCCGGTACTGATCGAAGAACAAACCGTGGAACCGGCTGTGCCGCTGGTCGATGTGCATCTGCCGGCGCCCAACCTGCCCGTGCCCCCGGCCACTGTCGACGGTCGTCCGGTGTGGGCGGCCGAGCCGTTCGAATGCCTGCTGTTCGACGTTGCCGGCCTGACCCTGGCGGTGCCGCTGGTGTGCCTGGGCTCGATCTACACCCTGGCTGGCCAGGAGCTGACACCACTGTTCGGCCAGCCCGACTGGTTCCTCGGCATCCTGACCTGCCAGGCCGGCAACCTGAAGGTGCTGGACACTGCGCGTTGGGTAATGCCCGACCGCTACCGCGATGATTTTCGCCAGGGCCTGCAATACGTGATTTCGGTGCAGGGCTATGAATGGGGGCTGGCGGTGCATCAGGTCAGCCGCTCGCTGCGCCTGGACCCGTCGGAGATCAAGTGGCGCAGCCAGCGTGGCCAGCGCCCGTGGCTGGCCGGCACCGTAATCGAACACATGTGCGCACTGCTCGACGTCGCCGCACTGGCCGAGCTGATCGCCAGCGGTGCGGTCAAGCAGATGCACGCCAAACAGAAATGACACAGAACATACCGCCAACGGCGGATTTTGAGGGTAGGGGAATGAAAAAGTCGTCTGCACAAGGTTCCGAAGATCCGATCCTGCAGTGGGTTACCTTCCGTCTGGACAACGAGTCCTACGGCATCAATGTGATGCAGGTGCAGGAAGTCCTGCGCTACACCGAGATTGCCCCGGTGCCGGGTGCGCCGAGCTACGTGCTGGGCATCATCAACTTGCGCGGCAACGTGGTGACGGTGATCGACACGCGTCAGCGTTTTGGCCTGATGCCGACCGAAGTGACCGACAACACCCGTATCGTCATCATCGAAGCCGACAAGCAAGTGGTCGGCATTCTGGTCGACAGCGTGGCCGAAGTGGTTTACCTGCGCCAGTCCGAAATCGAAACCGCGCCGAACGTGGGTAACGAAGAGTCGGCCAAGTTCATTCAGGGCGTGTGCAACAAGAATGGCGAACTGCTGATCCTGGTCGAACTGGACAAGATGATGACCGAGGAAGAGTGGTCCGAGCTGGAGAACATCTGAGTTGATCCTAGAGGTTGCTGTCATCTTCCTGGCGCTGGCCTGGGCGCTGAGCCTGTGGTTTTTCCTCAACTACAGCAAGCGCCAGCGCGAGCTGGCTGCGCAGCAGGCCGAGGGCGATGCGCTGCGTGACCAGCGCATCAAGGACTTGGCCAAGCGTCTGGATGACTACCAGAACGGCACGGTGCGCATGGGTGAGGCCATCCATGAGCTGCGTGCGGCGGTGGCCACCCTGCCGGACCGGCTGGAGCGCCTCGAGCAGCGCGACCCCAGCAACGTTACTTTCAGCCAGGCGGCCAAGCTGGTGGGGATGGGGGCGAGTATCGATGAGTTGACCCAGAGCTGCGGCTTGACCCAGGCCGAGGCGGAGTTGATGAGCAAGGTGTACCGGGCTCCTTGACGGGGTACCCTCGGCAGCAGGTTCGCCGCCTGGGAAATCGAGCGGCGCCCATGCTCCGCTCGATCTGAAAGCTGTCGCCTGGCTCGTTCAGTACCCGCTGTTCATTTCAATTGCGAACCCAGGAGTGATTGCCGCCCACGCCGGCGAACCGGTTCAGGGGCAGCAGTTGCTTCAGGGCTGTATTGGCTTGCGAAGGGTTGATGAATGGATAGGTGTTGACGCGTGGCATGGTGTGCAGGTTGATGATCTGGCGCAGGGTCCGCAACCCGGGTAGATGGCGATCGACCACTTCAGTGAGCAGTGCCGGCCCGGTGAGGTAGCTGAGCGTGTTGGCATAGCGGTAGAAACCGCTCGGGTCCTGTTCCAGGCTCGGTCGGCTTTCGTAGAAGTCTGCATGGGTCTGGAAACGTGCGAGCATTTCATCGGAGATCGCATCCAGCAGTGGGTTGCCTGGGTGGCTACCAATGAGGCTGGTGTTGTACAGGCAATTCATGCTCATTTTCTCGTTGGACATCGGCGGTGGCAGCAGCAACCCATCGGGTGGGGTGCGCAGCTCGACCTGATCGATCGTTTCGCCCTTGCCGTCCGGCAGCAGGAAGTCGTCCACGTCCATGTACAGCCCACCCTCATGGTGCAGCATCCGGTAGCGCAGCACATCGGTCGCAGACGCGTAATTGGTGGCGATGCCACCGTTGCCATCCAGCGCTGCCTCGTACTGCGCGTAATAGCGGCTCTGGCGGAAGGCCCGGAAGAAGCGTTGCTCTTCAAGCGGCAATACCTGCAGCCCTGGCGCCCGGGCTGCCAATAGCCTTGCGTTCTGTTCGTAAGCGGTAGGCGAAGCCTTCGACAGAAACAGGCGCATGCTGTATTCACTGTCGCTCAGGCGCGCGGCGTTGGCGGCAAGGTTGGCCAGCAATGGCTCGCTTATGACTTTGTCGCCGACCCAGAGGCTGGAGATGAGTTTGGGGATGGGGGCGCTGTCCGGGGCCGGTGTCGGAATGGTGACTGGCAGTGGCAGGTCGACACCCAGCGCGCGCAAGGTGCGGGTGCGCATGGCGTCGGTGACTGGGCGCTGCCTGTCGAGCGCCACAAGGTCACGGCTGCCAGGCACTGCGATGTAGGCTTGCGGCTCGACCTCGTTGACGGTTTCCTTGATGATGAATGCGTCGTGCTCCAGGTCATAGACCACGCGTGCATTGTAGGTTTCGATGCTGCATTCCAGGTCGTCCAGTTCGCCATCGTAGTGTGGCAAGCGTATCACCGCGCCGGCAACAGCCGGGTCGCCTTCGTCAAGCGGTGTAATCGGCTCGTGGTGGTGGAAGTACTCCGCGCCTTCTGGCTCTGGAAGCCGCGGTGGGCTGGTCGGGCTCAACGGATAGCCGAGCTGCTCGTTGACCTCGCGCGGCATGACAAAACCATCGCTTTTGAACTCGAACAGGGCCTTGATGCCTGCGCTGCCCTCCGTTGCCAGCGGTATGGCGTTGAACAACCCCCAGGCGATGTCGCCAACCCCGTCCTGTTTGGCTTTCAGGCTGTGGCCGTTGATCACCTGATCCAGGCCCAGGCCCAACTGGGCAATGCCACCGACCGCCAGCAGTGGCGCCAGCCCCGGCACCACCAGGCACAGTGGCGCCAGCAGGTTGAGCGTGTTGGTGAGGTAGCCACGCCATTTGGCTTTGGTAACCTGACTATCGGTGGTGATGACAAAATCGGCATCGTCATAGCTGCGCTGGCGCTGGCGCTCGGTCAGGGCTGCGAACATATCCCCGGTCAGTTTGGGGTTGTATTTGCCAGGTTTGTAGTTCACGTAGGTTCGGGGGGGCCAGACGCCATCATCGTTGAAATAACCGTGTTCAGGCGGCAGCCGGTGCCGGTCCGGATAGTCGCCAAGGCCCTCGAGCGCGGTGTCCAGGCCACTGAAATCCAGGCCCTGGGGGCGGTCGGCGAGCCTGAAGTGTTGCGTTAGCGCTTCGCGTCGGGCGGGGTCCTTGCACTGATCGCCCACCCAGTCCTTGAGCTGGTTCTCGCTGGCGAATTCGAGCAAGGGCGAGCTGTTACCTGGCATGTACAGCAGGGTCAGATCGCTGTGGGGGGCGTTGATGTACAGCAGGTCGGTGGCCGCATAGCCATAGATGCTCAGCGTGCTGACCCGTATCTTGAAGCGCTGCGGCATCATGCCGGCGGCTTGCCATGCCAGTTCCCTGGCGGCATCGCTCAGGCGCCCCTGGTTGACCTGGGCGTTGCAGGCGGCGATGAAATTGAGCTTGCTGGCCAGGCGGTGAGTGTCCTGATGCTCCTGCCAGTAAGCGTCGAGCATGGCTTTGAACGGCTGGTGAAAGTCCAGCGCTTCGATGAACCGCTGGAAGGCTTCAGCCGGAACCTGAATGTGGGTCGAGGCATCGTAACGGGCGGGGGACGATCGCTGGAACAGGCCGTTATACACCTCGAAGGCGGCGCCCTGATGGCCAAAGCCCAGCGTTGGCAGGCGATCGACCAGCTTCAACGGCCCTTGGGGGAAGGTGCCTGCCCAAGGGTTGGCGAACAGTGCGCCGATGAGGTTGTTATCGGACTCCCCTTGCCAGTTGCCCAGCAGCGCCTGGGTCATGCTCTGGGTCTGCTGGACCGCTGCCACATACCCTTGGTCATCCGGCCGGTAGTGCAGGGTGACCACATCGACGCGATCGGGGTCGATATGCACACCTTGCCCGGCAAGCCACTGCCGGATCAAGCGATGGGCTTCGCGGTCCGGGCGTGGGATGTTGGCCAGATGGTCTACTACGAACTGCACGCCTTTGGCGTTGATTCTGCTGTCGATCATGACGGTACACCTTGTACGTGGGAGGCCGACAAGGTTGGGCGCATGGAGGGGGAGGGGGTGGTAGATAGTTACTGGCCAGTGCCGGGCAGCGGGGGCAATGGTGGGGTGATATCGCGCTCTGCCGGGCGCGGATCATCGAAGCCGGCGGGTACCTTGCCGCGCAGGTGCCAGGCGAAGGCGATGATCTCGGCAATGGTCAGGTACAGCGCCTCGGGTATTTGCTCGCCCAGCTCCAGCCGCGCCAGCAGCCGCACCAGCTCGGCGTTTTCGTAGATCGGCACTTCGTGTTCGCGGGCGAGCGCAAGGATGGCCTCGGCCAGGTCCTCGTCGCCCTTGGCGGTGAGGGTCGGTGCCTGATGGCCGTCGTAGTTCAGCGCTATGGCTTGGCGTGGTGTCGTATCGTTCATGCGGTTTCGTCCACCCAGCGTTGTTCCATCCGTGTGCGTGGCCCCTGCGGCGGGATGCCCGGGTGGCACTCCAGGTCGCCGACTTCCAGGCCCCGGGCCAGCAGGCGCGCGCGCAGCGCGCCAAGCTGGGTGTCGATCAACCGCGCGGTCTGCTCGCGCTCCGCCCATAGCTGCCCGCTCAGGCGGCCCTCGCTCAGTTGTGCCTGCACTTGCATGGGGCCGAGCGGGGACAGGTCGAAGGCCAGCTCGATGCGCCACAGGGCTTGTCGAGGGTCTTGGGCTTCATGTTGGCGGTCGGCCTGTTGTTGTGGGGTTTCTTCGCGCTGCAGTTTGACTTGCAGCGGGATGAAGTCCTGGCCGTGGCGGATCGGCACTTCAGTTTGCCAGGTGGTCTGCAGGTTGCCGTTTTCCAGCGTGCCGGTTTGTTGCAGGCTGCTCATGGCGTGGCTCTGCAAGCGTGAAACGGCAGCGGCAGCCAGGCGCAGCAGCTGTTGCAGGTCGCCTTCCTCTTCCAGGGCCTTGAGCAGGCGCGACGGTAATGGGAACGCGCCCGGCTGCGGCTTGGGGCTGACCCGCTCGAGCATGCCCAGTGCGCTGCGCGCCAAAGCCGGCATGGTCACGGCCAGGCTGGCGGGGTTGAGATTGGCAGCGCTTGCCGGGAGGGCAGGGGCCTGGGCCATCAGCCGCAGCAAATGCGCCTTGAGGTCGGTGGCGACGCTGGCGGTGGACCCGCTCAGCAGCTTCGCTTCGAGAAAGCTGCCGCTGTTGTTCAGGGCCTGGGCCACTGCCTTGGCGTCGCCCAGTTGTCGGGCGTCCGGCAGGCCGGCCAGCAGGCGTTCGGCGCTGGCGCGCAGGTCGCCATCGACGCCTGGGTCGCGGGTGAGCTGTTGCAGGGCGTTGAGCAGGCCGGGTAGCGAGGCTTGGCGGTTTTGCTGGGTCAGCAGCTGTTGGGCAATGCTGAGTTGGTCCTGCCTGCCGCTGAGCGGCACGAAGCGCAATGACTGATCACCCTGCACCAGGGCGCTGAGCAGGCTGCCAATGGCCAGCGGGCGCGGGCTGTCGATGCTCAGTGTGGCGCCGGCCTGGTTGCTGTTGAGCAGGCTGACCAGCGCCCGGTACACGGCCGGTTGGCCGGGTGCCTGGGCCAGCAGCTGGTTGGTCAGGACCTTGCCTTGCAGCAAGGTGCCGACCGGCACCTTGCTGGTGTCCAGCTGGGTGAGGGTGGCGACCTGGCTGGCACTGGCCTGTTGCAGCATGATCGCCAGGCGGTTGCTTTCGGTCTGGCTGACGGTGATCTGGCTGCCTTGTGGCAGCGGCTGGCTGGCGTTGGCCTGAAGCTGGGTCTGCACGCCGTTGGCCTGCATCAGCCTTAGCACCAGTTGAAAGTCCTGGCCCGTCTGGCGCAACGATAAAACCTCGGCTTGCGCGGTTTCGCCAGGAGCCAGCAGCCCAGGCTGCGCCTGGATCAGGCGCAGCAGATCGCCGGTCATGCCCGCCTTCATGGCTTGGCTGTTGATCGCGGTTTGTGCGCCGAGACTATTGATTTCAGTCATGATTGTATACAACCTGTCGAGCCCGGCCTCTTGGCAGCGCGGCGGCGCGTGTAATAATGCCGCGCGCCTGTGGTTGCCAGTATAACGGCAGCGCGCGGGGCGACTTGAGACACAAG